>JAHEGY010000239.1 GCA_024644875.1 Cyclobacteriaceae bacterium | reverse complement strand
CGAAAAAGAAAAAGGGAAAGACGAAATTCAACTTGGCAAGATTATATATCCATTTGCAGCCTATGGATGGACCAATAAGCCTTCACGGGAAACCATAATCTTTAAGAATGCAACAGTCTGGACAAACGAGGATGATGGTATCCTGCAAAATATGGATGTTCTGGTATCGGATGGTAAGATCCGGGAAGTAGGGAAAGATCTTCAGGATCCCAACGCAAAAATTATCGATGCCTCCGGCAAGCATTTAACCAGTGGGGTTATTGATGAGCACTCTCATATTGCTTTAAATGCAGTAAATGAAGGAACCTCCGCCCTTGCCTCCGAGGTAAGAATGAAGGATGTTCTGAATCCTGAAAGTATGAGTATTTACCGGCAGCTGGCTGGAGGGGTTACGGCTTCTCAATTATTACATGGTTCAGCCAATCCGGTCGGTGCGCAATCGGCCATTATAAAGCTTCGATGGGGTGCAGGTGCCAGGGATCTATTAATCGATGGAGCCGATCCCACAATAAAGTTTGCACTGGGTGAAAATGTTAAGCAATCGAATTGGGGTCCCTCTAACAATGTTCGCTTCCCACAGACAAGGATGGGGGTCGAACAAGTATATATGGACGCATTCTCCAGGGCGAAAGTGTATAAGGAGGAATGGGAAAAGTATAACAATCTCAGCAAGAAGGAAAAGGAAAAAACAGCCGGGCCCAGAAGAGACCTCCGTCTTGAAGCACTGGCAGAGATCCTCGATTCAAAACGATTTATAACCTGTCATTCTTATGTTCAGTCGGAGATCAATATGCTCATGCATGTTGCTGATCACTATGATTTCAGGGTAAATACTTTCACGCATATACTCGAAGGATATAAAGTGGCCGACAAGATGAAAGAGCATGGAGTAGCTGGCTCGACTTTCTCTGACTGGTGGGGTTATAAGTATGAAGTGAAGGATGCCATACCCTATAATATGGTTTTGATGCATAATGAAGGGGTCTTAACAGCCGTAAATTCCGACGATGCCGAAATGGCCAGGAGACTGAACCAGGAAGCTGCCAAGGCTGTGAAGTATGGAGATATGAGTGAGGAAGATGCCTGGAAGATGGTGACCCTGAATCCGGCAAAGATGTTGCACCTGGAGGACAGAATGGGAAGTATTAAGGAAGGTAAGGATGCAGATATCGTGATATGGTCAGATAATCCCTTGTCTATATATGCAAAGGCTGAGTTGACCATGGTAGATGGGATCATTTATTATGAATTGCAAAAAGACAGGGAAATGCGCCAATGGGTTAAACAGGAGAAAGCCCGGTTGGCCGCAAAAATGATGGAAGAGAAGAAGAAAGGTATGCCTCTTTCTACCCCGGTAAAGCAATCACAAAGGCACTGGCACTGTGATGATATCGTCGTTTATAAATAAAAAATGAATGAATATAAAATATAAGCACATGAAATATATACTTGGAATCGTTTTTACCTTCCTGACCCTGCAATTGAATGCACAGGTACCTGCCCCAGCCGGTGCGCAGGATAAACCCATTGCTTTAATGAATGGAATAATACATATCGGGAACGGGGAGGTTATTGATAACGGAATTATAACCATACATGATGGGAAGATCTCCTCGGTAGGGGATGCGAGATCGGTTAAAATCGATCTTTCCGGGTATGAAGTGATCAATATTTCCAGGAAACATGTATATCCAGGTCTTATCCTCGCGAATTCTACGGTTGGATTGGTGGATATCAACGCTGTCCGGGCTACCCGCGATTACCAGGAGGTCGGTCAGTTTACTCCGAATGTACGGTCATTAATAGCCTATAATACCGATTCGGAAGTTATACCCACCTTGCGGTTTAATGGTGTGCTTCTAACCCAGGTTGTGCCCAGGGGGGGGATTATATCCGGAACATCTTCTGTTTTGGCCCTGGATGGCTGGAACTGGGAAGATGCGGCTTATGCCCTGGATGGTGGAATACATATTTACTGGCCCTCTTATTTAAGTGCACCGAAATGGTGGCTTGGTGAGACCGACTGGAAAAAGAATGAAGTCTATGATATAAAAATCCGGGAAATAGAGGAATTTCTTCAGAATTCCTGGTCATATGCTCAACAGGAAGATCCCGATGAGGTGAATTTAAAAATGGAAGCCATGAAGGGGCTTTATAACGGACAGAAAAAGATGTATGTTCATGCAGATGAAAAACGGCAGATCATTGAGAGCGTGCAAATGCTGAAACGCAATGGGATACATGATATCGTGGTTACAGGTGCGTCAAATGCTTATTACGTAATGGATTTCCTGAAAGATAATGATATTCCGGTTTTATTGACCAATGTGCACAGGTTACCTGAATTTGATGAAGAAGATGTTGATATGCCTTTTAAATTACCGGCTTTGATGGTCAAAAAAGGGATTATGGTTGGATTGATACATGATGATGGTGACGTCCAGAGCTCAAGAAACCTGGCTTTTTATGCCGGGACAGCAGCAGCCTATGGATTGGAAAAGGAAGAGGCTTTAAAACTGGTTACCTCCAACCCGGCTAAAATACTCGGTATCGATAAAACCACCGGCACTCTTGAGCAAGGCAAGGATGCGAATATTGTGGTTTCTGAAGGAGACCTGCTGGACATGCGTACTAACAAGCTGGAATACGCTTTTATCCTGGGGAGGGCTGTAACCCTTGAAGGGAAACAGCAAATGCTCTACGAGCGTTACAAGGAAAAATATAAGCAATAAAAAAATCCCGTCTTCCTGGATTTGATCAGGCTTGACGGGATTATCGGATACTGTCTGTTTGTTGAAGTATGAACCAGTTAAATACGGTATTAAAGTTCTTGCTATGCAGCCTTTCGCATTATTCTATTCACAGAAATCGACAAATGCGATAATCCATAATGGATTCAGTTTGTTCTCATCACCAGATATAGTTCCCAATAGCTGACTCAGATCAGTGATAGTGTACATATGGTTTAATGTCAGTGCCCATGTTCCATCCGGATTGGTAAACTCAGTATTGTATGTATATGAACAGGGAACACCTGATTCCGGTTTTGTGCTGCTAAAGTATAAACTTATTTTATTTATGGGGTATCCATCCTT
>JAHEGY010000238.1 GCA_024644875.1 Cyclobacteriaceae bacterium | reverse complement strand
TGGGGCATGTGGGCAATTGTGATTCCAAGATTTGATACTTCCTCTCCCGGTTTTTCAATATTGAACCTGAGCTTTTCACTGTTGTTGCCCAACTTCCAAAATAGTATATTCTTCTCGGACCAGAATCTGCCAGCTGAAATTTCTACCTGGGATGGATTTGATACAAAATCCTCTGCCTGAATAAATTTGTATCCTTTGGATCCAAGGTAAGCCTGGGGAGTCCATTCCAGGTATGGCATTTTATTGACATCCGATTTTGTGATAGGCACATAATCATCTATGCATCCCGGCAGGGTGTATGCGTAAACTATTCTTCCGTAAGAAAAATCAGGAACAACACCATGATGCCTCAATTCCATATAAAATGCTATGTTTTTATTAAAAGTTATGTCATCTGAAATATGCCATCTGAAGTTTGAAACATACCCCCGGTTTCCAGGGCCATCATTTCTGGGTTGCCCGCAGTAGGGAAAAGAAAAGAAATGTTCTGCAGACCAGGAATAGTTAAAATAATCCTCAGAACCCGTACCAAAGAAAGACGGGAATACATCGTCATCGATAAATATTTTTTCATCCCCTTCTCCCCACCAGTTTCCCCACGACATAACCGCATTACTTGGATTGTATAGAAAGGCAGCTGCACCTACTATTCGTCCATTTCCATTAGCTAGATAATATGGGATATCCAAAATGTATGAATTGGATGCCGTTAATTGGTAATCCATTTTCCATCGAGCCCGGAAATGTATGGATTTTTCTTCAATCCATTCATAGTCTTTAAAGTGAACTGAACCCGAGAGGTTTGAAGATTCTTCAGACATATTTTTTATTTCCATCCTGAAAGATTCTTTAAAGGGCATTATAAAACGGCAAACCATGGTACCATCAGGATGAATTGAAAAGGGATATGAATTGTATGGATTCAGGCCTGGTGCGGCGCCAAAAAAATCTCCGACAGGGGCATGGACCTGCGGAATATCGGCATCATCAAAGTATATGTTCAATATATTGCTTCTTAGTGCTGATTCCAGGTCTTCGGCATTTACTTTTATGCTAAAATAGTCAATTGCCTTCGATCCTTCAGCGTTTAATAATTCCATGGTTTTGCCTGCCGGGATTGTAATATTAAAAGTTTCCGAACTGTCAGGTAAGGAATCAGGATTATTGCCATTTTCATAAAATATATCCTTTAGCTTATTGAGATTATCTGTATTATCAAAGACATCTTTTTTCTGGAAGGATTTCACTTTAACCTTATCATCATATAGTCGAACTCCAACATGATAAAAGTGGATTTTCCTGATATCCCCGGTCCATTCTAACCGGCAACCTTTAGAAAAGGGTATTGGGAAATAGCTGGCATCAAACTGCCGGTATATTTGTTGTGCAGTTAATTTATTGTTTATACCGGAAATCTCAGAGGCTGTATTCCAGAAAAACGCTTCAGCCATTCCTTCGTATACCGGCTCAGTCTTTTTATCAAGGAAGAGTTTGATTCTGCCATTTAGTCCCGCAGTCCATAAGCGCAATATGGCACCCGGTCCATCAATATCACAGATTAAGTATGTACCTATACCGGAAGTGTCAGGAGGAATGATGACCTGTTCGAATCCGGGTATGGGTTCTCCTCCGAATCCATCTGAATTATAGAACCAGCCCCTCATGCCCGGTGTCTGGCTGCGGCGGTCATAGGAAGAAAATTGTATCATTCGATAGGATTGTTCAGGCAGGTACGTCAACCGATCCAGGTTGGTCATCTCATCTATGAGGGTGCCAAAGGAAATAGTTTCCTGCCCCTTGAGGGGTGAAATGCTAAATATTGAAATGAACAGCCAGATCCAGATGTGTCGAAAAGTTTTCGGTTTTACTGTGAGGCTATCTTGAACCATCATGCCTAAATTGATTAAATGTCGAATACTTTTCGATATTACTGTGATACTATCTTGAACCATCGTGTTTAATTTGATAAAATATCGATTACTGTTTGATGTGAGGTGAAATTAATTTTCATGGAATAGGAACTCAGCGTTTTTGTAATAAATCTTGTCGATCACGCCCCTGGGAAGCTTTAATCCTTTTACCTTATTTATAGTTGTATCCGTAGCCAGATACATCCAATCATTCATCCAGTGATTATATATTGATTCTGTTTTGCTTTTAAAGTCGACAGGATTTAAATCATTAACAGACAAATCGGTGGCATAAAGAAGCCTGTCCTGATATTTGATCATAAAAGTCCGGACACGATCCCAGTCTTCGATCGACTGGTTTCTTAGATGACCAACTCTAGCGGCCATATCTACATTGAAATTGGGGAATTTATCAAGTCGTTTGGCAAGCTCGTCTACATTCCATTCCAGGCTGCCCAGGTGAGCACCTATAAAGATCATATCAGGATATCTTTCTAAAAGATTATCTCTTGCATTGATCTGATCTTCATACGAGGGCATCTCAGGATGCAGGTACATATGATACTGGGGATGATTCTTATAATAAGATTGGTCTCCTGCAACCGTCATTTCATTTAGAGGTAACCAGCAGTTTCTGGGTTCACCCAGGTGCGCCAATAACGGTATTCTTTTTTCTTCCATATGTTTAAATACAGGTTCAAAAGCCGGGTTATCAGCCATCACATATCTGCCATTTGTTTCCTGCAGTTCCATGCCAATATTTTTCCAGATCTTTATCCCGGAAGCGCCTCTGTTCATACATTCATTTATGCGATCGATAATGGAAGAGGAAAAATCAGGTTGACCGAAATTCTCTACGGAGAATGTACCCAGAAATGCATAGGTTTCCCGATGGTCCTGCAGGATCTGTTCAGAGATATTCAGTTGTTCATCGACAGGGTATCCGGAATCAACATTAATTGAAAGGATTTTAAAATTAAGAGAAGTCACATAATCCATGTATGCCGGATCGAGTGTAAAATAATGAAAATGGGCATCGATTTTTGGCACCTTTATGAAATCACTTACTGAATATGAGGATTGTTCTGGCTGACAACATGTGATCAATGCCAGAGATCCGATAACAAAGAGTTTTAAGAATTGTCTGAGAAGCTTTTTCATTTTAGAGCGATTTGTGATTTATTTCC
>JAHEGY010000237.1 GCA_024644875.1 Cyclobacteriaceae bacterium | reverse complement strand
CTGTAGATATGTTGCGGAATATCAGAACCGCCATGAACCATCAAGGGGTTCTGCTTGTAGAATCCCAGGGGATTCCCGGAGATGAATCGCTGGCGCTTTTTCCGGAACACCGCTATGCCAAAGTCCCGGGAACTTATTTTGTGCCAACCGGTGCCTGTCTTGCAAACTGGTTGTCCAGAGCAGGTTTTGTTGATGTACAAATATTCTATTCACACCCGATGTCCAGCGAGGAACAGCGGCGGACGGAATGGATGGTTTTTGAATCCTATGAGGATTTTATTGATACAACTGATCGAGCTTTGACAGTGGAAGGTTACCCTGCCCCAATCAGAATATTCGCCAAAGCAAAGAATGCTGGATAAACTATTGATTTATATATTAAAAAATTTTCTTCATGTCCGCATTCTGATAGTTTTTGATTGACTCCGGCCGAGATATGTATTAATTTTCCGCCCAACTTTCTTGATAAAAAGAACCAAGACTTAATAAGTATATTAATAATGAAAGATAAATATGAAATGAAGAACAGCCTGTCGGAATGGAGAACCAGTACCATAAGCCATTTGCGTTTGCTGATGCTCCGTTTGAGGCAAAATGTACCTGTGTCGGCAGCTTTTTTTCTGATTCTGGCATTAATCAGCTTGTCCTTCGGAACCGGCTTTTACATGAAAAGCCTGGCCCTTGAGAAACAGCTTACCGGGTTCAAAGACAATCTGCAGTCCTTGAGAATGAGCAATGAATGGCTGAAGAACAGGGTTGCAGTTCTGCAGGAGGAAAAGGCCGTTCTTCTTGATACTGCCGTTGCTGACCTGGACAGGAAGAGCAGGATTATCGAATCAATCTTAAGCAGTGTCGGCGTGGACATTAAGGTCCAGTTGAGCAACGAGAACAGCGGTGGCCCCTTTAGCAGTTCTGCAGAAAACTTAAGTGATGGGCTCATACTGCGTACTGACCGATATCTGGATACCTTGCAGGATATACCCATTGGAGCACCGGTACCGGGAGTACTTACCTCGAAATTCGGTTGGCGTAAAGACCCCATTAATGGCAAAAGAGCCTATCACCGTGGTGTGGATATCAGGGGACGGAAGGGAGCGGATGTTAAAGCAACTGCCAACGGCATAGTTAAAATTGAAAATTACGACAGAGTAAATGGACGCTATGTTCTTGTAGATCATAATAATGGATTTGTAACTAAATACGCTCATTTGAAGAAAAGTCTTGTTAAAACCGGGGATCCTGTGACCAGGGGACAGGTCATAGGTCTGGTCGGCAGTACCGGCAGGAGTACCGGCCCTCATGTCCATTATGCAATTCATTACGACGACAAAATAGTAAATCCGACACGTTTTGTCAGAATCGCCAGATATCTCAACCGGTCCGGCAAGAAGAAATAAAAAAAAGCTGCAGGATTTTTCCGACTTTGCAGTTAGTTTTTTGGGGAGATTGCCAAAAACTGAATCCTTAAGGTGCATGATATGGAAATGGGAGCCGAAAATAAGGTGGGCACCATCAAACCTGAAGGAGAAATTTATACATGTCCGACCTGCGGTTATACTGATGGATTTCATGTCTCATTCAGTGCCTTAAAAAATAACCGCAAAGCAGAAGTGTTTCTCATCTGTCCCAATTGTCACAACCGTTTCAGGTTAGGTTGGCACGTGGACCTATCCAATACCTGATATAAAATTTCCAGCATCGCTTTATAATTAATTACCCCTTAAAAAATAATAATCTTTGAAGAAATGGTTGTTTTTGGGGAATCATTTCTGGTATTTCTAATTATACAATTAAATCCATGATGGTTTGAAGGCTTGCGAGAACTATAACTTTCTGAGGAGGTGTGATGGTGGATATTAATGTTGATGCAATTCAGGGATGGATTTCTTTATATGCGTTCAATATAATCGGGGCGCTCCTTATTTTCATAATTGGAAAGTGGTTGGCCCGCAGAATTGCCAATCTTCTGGCAAAACTTATGGAAAAAGGCGATGTTGATACCACCCTTGTCAATTTTCTGACGAACCTGGCTTACTATGCAATGGTGGTTCTGGTGATAATTGCTGCAATCGGCAAGCTTGGGGTCAATACTACCTCCTTTCTGACTATTATTGGTGCTGCCGGCCTGGCAGTCGGTCTTGCCCTGAAGGATTCACTGTCCAATTTTGCTGCCGGTGTCATGCTTGTGCTTTTCAGGCCTTTTACCATAGGTGATGTGGTCTCAACAGCAGGAATTACCGCCAAGGTTGAGAAAATCACCATCTTCAATACAGTTTTCTGTACAGCGGATAACCAGCAGATCATTGTACCGAATAATAAAATTATCAGTGATATCATAACTAATATTAACGCCAAGGATACAAGACGTATTGATCTGATTGTTGGGATCAGTTATACCGATGATATGGCAAAAACCAAGGATATTCTGCAAAGACTGGCTGAAGAGGATTCCCGTGTATTGGCTGATCCGGCAACGACAATTGCTGTTGCAGAACTTGCTGATTCCAGTGTGAATCTGGTTTTCAGGCCCTGGGTTAAAACTGCCGATTACTGGGATGTGCGCTTTGCTTTAACGGAAAACATCAAAAATGCACTGGATGAAGCAGGTATAAGTATCCCATTCCCTCAGCAGGATGTTCACCTCTTTATGGATAAAGAGGAAGCTGCTCAGGTTATGTGATTGGTGTTGCAGGATTTATTCATAAAAAAGAGCTGGTTTCTGTTTAGAATAAGATACAAAAGAATTTATTGAAAACAGGAATATGTTGACTGAATAATGGCAAACTGAAAAGTATTTTTTGTATGTCAAGAAATAAAACCCCTCAGCTTATGGTTGATGGGTTTTGTTTCTTAGTGAGTATGTATTAGAAGTATTAAGGGATAATGACAGAAACACGAGTTTTTTGATAAGAAAGCTATAACAGGAGATACAGATGACACAGGTAAAACAGGGAGATACAGTAAAAATCCATTATACCGGCAGACTGAAGGACGGTTCAGTATTTGATTCGTCCAGTGGTCGCGACCCTCTGCAGTTTACTATTGGCAGCGGTCAGGTCATTCCGGGTTTTGAGGATGCAGTTGCAGGGATGCGGACAGGTGAAAACAA
>JAHEGY010000236.1 GCA_024644875.1 Cyclobacteriaceae bacterium | reverse complement strand
TAGATGGCCCTTAAAGTAAGCGCCTCTCCCAGTAGATGAGCCATTTCGGCATCCAATTCTGTATTGCCAAAAGCCCTTAATCCTCTGATACAAATGTTAGCCCTTTCTATTCCTTCATACATTTTAGCCCAGGCATTATTAGTGGTATTCATTTGATCATTGATAGGCTTGGCATTGTATTTTACAAGATCATAATTGTCGTCTGTATTTTCAGAAGAGTTGTTCCACTCTATATCCGTGTTCATCCCATACCACGGGAGCAATCGTCCACGATAAGAGTTTGTTTCTGCAAAGGATACTTTGATCCCATCTACAGCTCCTAGGGCAAGATCATATGTTGAAAAGATCACAGATTCATCCAGGGTAGACTTGGCTGGTGCCTCCAGGTATTCCTCACAGGAGGTGGTAACTGTGGCAATCAGTATCCCTGTTAATGCTATATATAATAACTTTTTCATTTTTAAATTCAGTTTAGTTTAAAATGTGAGATTCAAACCAATGGTAATTTGTCTGCTGCGTGGATAGGCTGAATAATCCACTCCTGGTGTAAGGGGTGTTTTTCTACGTGTAGAAACTTCAGGATCATACCCAGAGTAATTTGTCCATAGAAACACATTATATCCTGTAGCATAAAATCTCAGGTTTTGGATCTTAAGTCGTTCAGTAATAGTATTAGGTAGTGTATATCCCAAAGTGAGGGTATTCAAACGCAAAAATGATCCATCTTCCACAGCCCAGTCACTGAATACATAACGATCCATAAACGGCGACCACATGGTTGTGTTGACATTCATGGCTTCCAGAGTTGCAGGATCGTTTTCCAGTTCGCCAGTAAGCCAATTGATATTTGACCAGCGTTGACCTTCTTCCTGCATGGTGATCAGGCTTCGATACTGGTTATTTTGATTTGAAGTAGTAAACTCGATTTTATTTGCATTGTAAACCTTATTACCAAAGCTCCAGTTAAATGCTGCCATGAGGTCAAAGCCATAAGCATAACCGTTGATCACTAAGCCACCTATACTTCTAGGATTTGAATTACCAATGAACTTCCTGTCAGCAATGGTAACAATATTATCTCCATCAAGATCTTTCAATTTAATTGCCCCAGGCCTTACCGTAATGAAATCAGAACCTGCTACTCCTCCTTTCAATATCCATTGATTTGCATTAGCATCATATCCTTCGAAATCTGATACCTCATAGCGTCCGTCATTGACATATCCATACATCCTGCCTATTGGATCTCCTACTCTTGCGAGAAAGTCATTTGGGATTTGGGTTGATGCCCATCCTGTTGTAACCTCTGTGCCCGCTAATTCCTCCATTACACCCAACGAATTAATTTTGTTTTCATTTAACGCAATATTGAAATCAACACTTAGACCGTATTTTTCCTTGTCAATGGCAATTATATTTAATGTAGTCTCAAATCCTCTATTTTCAGTCTCACCCATATTACGATATTGGTAATCATAGCCAGTACCTGGCACGGGGAATCTGATAAGGAGATCTTCAGTATTGTTCTGATAAACCTCGATTGTACCATTCAATCTACCTTGTAACAAGCCGAAATCTAATCCAATATTACGTGTTGTTGTTGTTTCCCATTTCAAATCCGGATTGGCAAGGTCTTTTGAGGCTGCCCAATAGCTCGTAACCTCATTAATCCATGCAGTAGTGCTGGAGTTAAACGATTGAATCGTTTGTCCTCTGGGAATGTTATTGTTACCCGCTAAACCGTAGCTGGCACGCAGTTTTAGTTGATTAAGCCAACCATTGGTACCTTGCATAAAACTCTCTTCCGAGATTTTCCATCCAGCGGAAACAGAGGGGAAATATCCCCATACATTATCACCAAGGAAGCGACTGGATCCATCTGCTCTAAATACTGCGGACAGCAGGTATCGATTTTTAAAGTCATAATTTGCTCTGGTAAAAAATGACACTAACTTATCATCAGGACTAAAATTGTTGTCCGTTTCGAAGGGTACACCTTGTGTAGTGAGTTTAAAGGCTTCTTCAGCAGTAAACAACTCCGGATATCCGTGAACTATATTGGTTAGTTCATTGATTTCCGAATACAACGCCTCCTGCCCTACCAATAACTGTAAATTGTGCTCGCTTTGTTCGAACACATCATAGGTGATCGTATTGGTACTTCTTAAACGGTACTCTTTTCTATCAATTAAACTGGCAGCTGGCAGATTTTGATTTTCCAGTGCCGGTCTATTTCTCACATAATAAGTGGTTAGTCCATAGAATCTATTATCACTATAATAAAAATTGTCAACACCAAATTCCGATCTGAACTGCAGATTATCGAGTATTTTCCAGGCAAAGCTTGCACCAATGTTGAAGTTCTTGCGCATTTGCTCCCTCTCATTATCTGATGTAGCAACTATTGGATTCACCAAGTCAGTAGAAATTTGTTCATCCGTATCATCGGGAACTGAAACACCTGCAATTGGAATAGGTGAATATACTACTGCATGCTTAAGTCGAGGATCAGCTGAAGAATTTTCATTCTGTTCGTTTGCACCACCACCGTTTATTTTAGTATCCGAATAGCGCATTGAAAACATAAGATCCACCTTATCGTTAGGTTTACTGTTCAACTTTAGGTTGATATTGTTCCTTAAATAATCGGAACCAATCATGATCGCACGCTCATCAAATCGAGCGAAATTGGCGGAGTAATTAAATTTTTCACTTCCTCCCCTTATGCTCAGATCGTTACTTAATACCTGACCTGTTCTTCCATAAATCTGACGCTGCCAGTCATTGGCAGGCAGGCCTTCGTATAAATCAATATCCTGGAATAGGCCAAAATAGTCTTCATAAGAAGAAATATCATTTGGATCATCCATTACTGCATATTCATATTGCCAACGTACATAGTCTCCTGGTGTTAGCACGTCCAGTGTTTTGGCAATTTTCTTTGCGCCAAAGAATGTATTAAAGTCAACTGTTAATTTGCCTGCCTTTCCCCCTTTTGTTGTGATGATCACAACACCATTAGCTCCACGTGAACCATAAATAGCTGTTGAAGAAGCATCTTTCAAAATATCTATGGATTGAATATCTGAGGATGATAAATCTGAAATGC
>JAHEGY010000235.1 GCA_024644875.1 Cyclobacteriaceae bacterium | reverse complement strand
AAAAATCTCAGCCTTGGAAACCGAGAAATTCTTTTCTGAACAAGCTAAAAATGCAGACATGGAGGCATTTCGGGCAATTATTTTTCGCCCTGGTGGGGAGCCTCCGCGAACTGGAGACGAACTTGGTTAAAGGCCAGGCACTAGTTTAGCTTGAAATCAGGATCTGAAGATTCGATGTCAAATCTTGATTAGTGATTATAATTTGATACTGTAAAATCTCTTTGATGGGAAAGACAAATGGAAAAAGGATAAAGGGAAAAGGCTTAGGGCACAAGGCGCAGGGTAAGAAAAGCTCAATAAAGAGATAAGGGTCACATCTTAAATATTAAATATTTGGCTGGATTTTGGGTATGCATAATGAAGGCAAAAGGAAAAAGGGGAAAGGATGAAAGAATGGAAGCGGCGAAGTTGGGGAAGATGTGAAGTTGAGATAGAAGCTGCGCAGCTGGAAAAGAATTAAACAGATTCTTCTCCTATCTTACGCTTTTCAATTTGTGAATAAACATTTTTCCGATCCATTATTCCTAAAATAAAGATATCATATTCTGATATTTTGAAAACAACACGGTAATCGCCGACACGCAATTTCCAATACCCTTTAAGGCTTCGCTGCAAAGGTTTTCCATAAATTTCCGGATACGTTGCCAGGCGTTCTTCAATGGCTCTTTTTATCATTATCTTGTTTTTATTATTTATTTTAGCTAAATCATTCTTTTTGACATCAGCATGATAAATTAGTTTGTATGCCATTAGGACCATACTTCTTCATGTGTCAGCGTTGTAGTTATTTCCAAAGTCCGTTCTCTTTCCTCGGCCAGAGCGGCCAAATAAATATCCTCATGAGTTTCCATGGCTTCTTTGAGAAGGTCTCTAACTTTTGTGGATAAGGACACCCCGTCCTTTCCAGCCAGAAATTGAACATTATTATATAATGGCACATCAAGGACAACATTGATTCGTGGGTTTTTAGCAGGCATTTTGGTTAATTCCTTCTTTAAAAGTAATTCCGAATTTAAATTAACTGGTACGAGAAAGCTATCGAAATGTAACACAAGTGGCACACCTTGTCAACAAACAATTTTTCTTTTTGAAAGGGTTAGTAAGCACCGCTTCTATGAGAAGCAGCCACCATAAAAGAGGAAAAGAAGGGTTCGCATCTTAAATCTTAAATATTCGGCTGGAATAGTAAACGAAAGGAAAAAGGCTAAAGGTGAAAGGATGAAATAATGGAAGCGGCGAAGTTGGGGAAGATGTGAAGTTGAGATGCAGAGGTACAGATGCGGCAGTTTATTGGCCCGGTGAAATGCTAAAGGAGAAAAGTTGATTGAGAATTTTGGGGGTCAAATCTACGTTTGACCTTTCCTGCAGTTGTTGACCAATTTTCACAGATCTTTTGAATTACTGATAAGCGGAATCATGATCGGGGTGTAACGACAACAGGCGCAGCCATGAGCCCTCACGATACGCCATGCCCCGAAACCCCTTGCTGATTCGGAAACTGTAAAGCTTGTTACCGCCTGGACCCTGTTGAGATAAAATAGCCTCCCATTTTAGACCATGATTTGAATATACCTGTTGCCATGTCATTTCCGCTAATTTTCGTAAGGTATTTAGAATGCTGCGCTGATCGTTCTTGGGCAGGTTAAAAAGCTGTCGTTGAAAGACAGGGTTGTTCAGATCCAAACGTATTTGTTGCTGGGGCCGCCGGTCCATCATTTAATGCGGTCTTCTAATTCATCAAGTTTTGTCTCTCTGGGTGAAGTCTCTTCTGCCCAGGCAACAGCCTCATTGAGTTCAGACTGAACATCCGGATTGTGAAGCCATTTTTCATTATCCGGAATGAATCGTCCCAGTTTGACGATCCAAACGCCGGCATCTATCTCATCTAAAATTACCGTTTGCCCTGCATATTTCTTACCCAGGGAGATCTGCCCACTGCGGCCGACTGTTTTTATAATGTTCATAATCTCTCCTAAGATAATTTTGTAATTTAAGATAGCATGAATGCATGAAAAGTCAAGGATAAACTCTGTATTCTTTGGTTGAGGAATCCAATCAACTTATTCAATCAGTCAACCTAATACAAACAATCGCGCCACGGTAGACCCAGTTCATTTTTTGAATAATTCAGAGTGAGAGCCGGTCCTTTCTAAAATTAAATCTTCATCTTCAATTCTGTAAATTAGTATCCAGTCCGATTCAATATGACAATCACGGTGATCTTTCCAATTGCCTGATAGTTTATGATCTCTGTATCTTGGCTCTAATTTCTCGCCTGCAACCAATTTCTCGATAACAACTTTCAGTTGATCTGGATCCTTATTTTGTTTCTTGATCCTTTTATAGTCCTTTTTGAACTGAGTCGTGTAGTGAATATTCAACTATTTAATTCCTGAAATAATTCATCGACATCAGATACTTTATGAAGCTCTTTCCTATTTTCAGATTCTTTAAGTGTTCGAGCGGTAAGTTTATTAGGAATTTTAATTTCAAAGGGAATTCCTTTATTGAGTGTAATTTGAGTTAGATATATTGAAATGGCTTCAGACATAGAAATATTCAGTGTATTCAATATCTTCTGAGCATTTTGTTTAATTTCGGGATCGACCCGGGTCTGAATTGTCGCTGTTTTTGCCATATGCCTCTCCTGATTGTTTACAACTATTGTATGGACATTATCATTACATATACTATACAGCACATTGCAAAATTAGCAAGATAAATTTAGCATTAGGAAAAGATAAGGGTCACATCTTAAATATTAAATATTTTATCTGAAAGCTCAAAGGAAAGAGGCAGCTCAAAGCTCAAGGCTGAAAGGTAAAAGGCGAAAGGTAAAAGGAGTAAGGAAACTGCGTCGTTCTTATGATTTATATTTTATCGACTGGGCATGCCAGCTTTTTCCTGCTGTACTCTTTCATGTAACCATATTTTTATAAGAGCCGAACGGCAAACAAAAATTACGTGCCCTTTTCAAATCCGGGCAGGGATCAACGTGAAATGCTTAATACGCACCGGCTTATATATTCTGAAATCCTTATGGTCCAGAGTAAAGACTTTCTTGATTCTTTGGGATTCTGCAAGAGTGACAAGGGTTCCATCGGCAAGATCCATGGGGAGGTCGCTGTATTTTTC
>JAHEGY010000006.1 GCA_024644875.1 Cyclobacteriaceae bacterium | reverse complement strand
AATAGATTTTGATTGTAAGATTACCCTAACCTGTCGTGAAAATTTAGCCAACCCGAAGGGAGAAAGATTTATCTTTATAGTGACAAAAAAATACGTCAATTAGCAGGAAATATAAATAAAAACATATTAAAACATCAAAAAGTTATATAATGCATTTCCCTGAAAGAGCGATGCACATGTGTGCAAAGATGTTATTTAAACATAATTAATAGAATATTCGCCTAATTATATTTAAAAGTTAAATCATTGTCAAAAATGCAACATATAAATATTGCAAAATATTAGTGTATAAATTGTAAAAATAATTTATATCATTCAAATTTTTCAGATTAATCTAATATCGGTAGAATTAGATTCAGTAAAAGGTAAAATATGCACAAATCCTTACTTGTGTAAGAAATGTTAAGAAAATTTCTTAAAAAATGTTAAATTGTTGGTTAAATTAGTCTTGTAATAAGTGTTATAAATACATTTTTTAAACTATCAGGTAATTCGTAAGAATATTTTTTTAGCTGTACTTTTAGGTACCTGATAACTTAATATATATATAAGCCGGGGAAACCCGGCTTTTATTTTATAACAACTTTCAGCTTGGATTGTTCAGAATTTCTATTGCGGAATTGAATTAAAGGTGCCATTACACATACTTCTCAGTATCTGAAATTCAGCATTATCGATCGTGCCAGCTAATTGAGCTGGTTTACTTATCCCAATGTTTACTTGACCGCCGGAAGCAGAAAAAGATGCATTCCCATCAATAAAATCAACCAGTACTTCGGATGCCAGGTCGTTGCCTAATTGTGTTACCACTGTATATGTTCCTGGTTCAATAAAGACCTGGCTGGGACTGGCATTGGGAAAAGAAAGCCGGATGAAAACATCATTTGATTCCCTCAGGTAAACAATAACAACTCCATTACTTCCCCTGGGTTCCAGTTCAAATGTTGCACTTCCTTCCAATGTCTCTGCAAAATTTCCTGTAAACTCAGCATCAAATAAGCCTGAAGGATCAGGATTATCATTCGTACAGGCAAACAATAATGGGATTGCTAAAAGTAAAAACACGCTTTTCCTGATCAATAATTTTATTATTTCTATCATAGTATTTCTTTTCTGCTGATGGCAAATGTATTAAAATTTGAACACATTCTAAGAATTGGCGGGATATAAAGAATCCCGCTTGCCTGCAGAAAGCCGACAAAGCGGGATTTAATGTTTTTGATCAGATTTTGGCAGCCTGAAGGAATAAATCCTTCGTTTAACGTCTCAATCAAATATACATAATTACTATGTTTTTTGTTTCATGTCATGTCCTTTATTTTATCGAATTTGCATATATTTTATTTAATTATTATTAAATATGAAATATACTTAATATAATATCCCTGATATTGAATAAATTTTAATCAATTTTGATAATATGTAAAAAATTATCAATTAAGAACTTTAGGATTTTGAGAAGTCCTTTTAATCATAGGTATTTTGATCATATAGCTAACCTCAATCATGGGATATCCAAAGTCTTCTGCCACTTTTCCCTTCAGAAGATATAGCCCCCTGCCTCGAAAAGGGTATCGTCTGGCTGTGTCCGGGAAATGTGTAGTATCAAAAACATGACCTTCTTCATCCAGGAATGTGCCGAAGTGCATCAATTTATGATCTGCTGTCCTTGTGTTTTTTGTAGTGACCAGGTATCCTACAATGGATACATGAAGATTCTTTTTCTCTTTAAGCTGGCTTGCTTTTACATTCTGTCGGTATTTTTTATCCATTAAAAGGAAAGGATTGCATAGCGGGAATCCGAGCAGTTCCAATTCATCATATGCATCCTCGTGACTGTCTTTATCAAGATTTGGGAAATCGAACTTTCTTATGGTATTATCAAATATTACTTTCTCTCCGTTTTTTCTTTTCTTTTTGTTATAATAAAAATGAGTCTGCCATAACAGCTCTCGTTTCGTTTTCCCGGCAAAGCGCAGGGCCCCGATCCGGATCAGGATACTTGTCTGTTCCAGGCCCGCCGGGATTCTCTGAACAAAATCCTCAAAACTCCTGTAGAGGCCATTTTGCATCCTTTCAACAGGGATCTTTTCACCAATTTTCTTTTCTAGACTTTTTAGATGGATAAATCCGATATATATGGTGTCCTGGTATATATTCGTCAGGTAATCACTTTTGTTCACACAGGGAGGCTCGATTTGTGCCCCGGCCATTCTGGCTTCATGAAAATAAAACTCGGTCCTGTAAAACCCCCCGAAATTATTGATAACACCTACCATAAATTCAAAAGGGAAATAGGTCTTGAGGTATAGGCTCTGGTAGCTTTCAACAGCATAACTTGCTGAATGGGCTTTGGAGAATGAGTAGCCCGAGAAGCTTTCGATCTGTCGCCATACTTCCTTCGAGATATCATCCGGATATCCCCTGGCCCTGCAATTGCTGAAAAATTTTTCTTCAACTTTCTGGAATTCCTTTCTTGACCTGAATTTTCCGGACATCCCACGTCTGAGAATATCAGCTTCTGCCAGGTCCAGCCCGGCAAAATGATGTGCCACCTTGATCACATCTTCCTGGTATACCATGATGCCATATGTCTCTTTCATTAATTCCTGCATTTTGGGATGTATATAATCATGATCACCGGGATTCAGGTGCCGGTATATGTATTCTCTCATCATGCCGGACCGGGCCACGCCAGGCCGGATAATTGAACTTGCGGCTACCAGCGTAAGATAATCATTACAGCGAAGTTTGCCGAGGAGCATCCGCATTGCCGGAGATTCAATATAAAAGCATCCCATTGCCTTTCCTTTTTCTAAAAGTTCGTTCACCTTAGGGTCTTCTTTTATCTTTGTGAAATCACTGATGTCTACCTCTGCTCCTTTGTTTCTCGCTATGATCTCGACAGAGTCTTTTATGTGTCCCAGCCCCCTCTGGCTTAAAATGTCAAATTTATGAAGGCCAAGATCTTCTGCTGAGATCATGTCAAATTGAGTTATTGGGAATCCCTTTGGAGGCAATTCAAGAGCGGTATAAGCGGTGATTGGTTTTTCGGAGATCACAATACCTCCGGCGTGAATGGACAGGTTTCGTGGCATATCGTGCATGCGGTCTGCATAATTGAATATGAGCCTCGTGATCTTGTCACGATCCTTGTTTTGAACCGGATGGTCAATGATCTCATCGATTTCACTTTTCGGAAGTCCGAAGACTTTGCCCAGTTCCCGTATGATGGACCGGCCCTGGAAAGTGGTATATGTGGCCAGCAGGGCAGCGTGCCCCGGATATTTGTTGAGTACATAGGAAGTTACTTCATCTCTGTCTTTCCAGGAAAAATCAATGTCAAAATCAGGTGGAGAGCTTCTGTATGGGTTCAAAAACCTTTCAAAATATAGGTCTAATTCTATTGGGTCAACCTCGGTGATCCCAAGGCAATAAGCCACCATGCTGTTTGCACCGCTGCCCCTTCCTACATGGGCAAATCCCTGCCTTTGAGAAAATTCGATAATGTCTAATGCTATAAGAAAATAAGCCTCAAATTTACGGTCGGCAATTACCTCAAGTTCTTTAAGAAGGCGGCTCATTGCATAACTGTCATATTCCTGGTATCGGTGCTGAAAACCTGTAAGTGCCTTGCTTCTGAGTATGTAGTGATCCTTTTCCTGGTTTCCGGCAAATGACTGTTTGTTTTTGGGTGTTCCAAGATCCAAATTGACGGCGCAATGCTCCAGGATCATTTTGGTGTTTGAAATAATACCCGGATATTGCCAATAGTATCTCAAAAGATCCGGTTCAGGAAGCATTATTTCTGAGCTTGGGGCCTGAGCGGTCTCGGGTAGCTTGCTCAATAGTGTATTGAGATCTATAGCACGAAGGAGCCGGTGTACATTATGGCCTTTTTCGTCTTTGAAGGTTACTGGTTGCCATATCACCATTTTGCCGATATGATGATCCCGGTTCAGGTTTGAAAGAAAAGGAACATCCTGTATCCTTATGCTTATGTATTCCCGCTCTCCAAGATTGCGGGTCAGGAGAGGGTGGAAAGGAAAAACTGTAAAGGCATTCCGGAAGGGCGGAGGGGAGTCTGGAAGGCTGCTTCCATCCAGATTATGCCCTGAGAGGAAATGATTGATCTCTTCAAAACCATCATTGTTCATGGCTATGGCAGAATATAAAAACTTGCCCCCTTTCCGGAATTCAATTCCCGGGATTATTTCCAGCTCAAATTCATCCTCGTTTTCCCTGCATATCCTGGCCATCTCAATATAGGCCGAAGTATTATTGATGTCGGTCAAAGCCAGTCTCCTGACCTTGTTCTTCCTGGCTTCCAAGAACAGCTCTTTCGGGGCCAGAGTGCCGTAAAGCAAACTGAAATGGGTGTGACATGACAAATACATATGCTAAAATAATTAGTATAATTGATAAAAACAATTTGACTGTAGCTAAATATATTAGTAATATTTTAAATCAGGAATCCCGCTCAATAAATGGGCTGATTCAGGAAAGAATAAATAGATCAGGGGATTATTGTAAATCTTTACAATAATTGAATCAGAACATTTAACTTCGTAAATAGTTATTTAGGAAATATCAAATCTTACAAATGGCTCAAATTAAGTTTTCCGGGAATCTGGGTAAAAAATATTGCAATAGTCTTACAAGATACGAGAGACGTCAATCTGAAGTAGTAAAGATTGGAGACTTGCCCTTGGGTGGCCATCATCCGATACGAATACAATCCATGACTACTGTGGATACAATGGATACTGAGGGGACTGTTCAACAATCCATTAGAATGATAGAAGCCGGTTGTGAATATGTCAGAATTACTGCTCCATCTATGAATGAGGCTGGAAATCTCGAAAATATTAAAAAAGAACTTAGATCAAGAGGATATGATACACCTTTGATCGCGGATATACACTTTACCCCCAATGCGGCAGAACTGGCTGCCCGAATTGTTGAGAAAGTCCGTGTCAACCCGGGTAATTATGCCGATAAGAAGAAATTTGAGAACATAAGGTACACCAGGGATACATATAATGCTGAATTGGACCGGATACATGAAAAATTTTCTCCCCTTGTCAAAATCTGTAAGGAATATGGCACAGCAATGCGAATTGGGACAAACCATGGATCTCTCTCCGACCGCATTATGAGCCGGTATGGGGATACGCCCATGGGTATGGTGGAATCCGCTCTTGAATTTGTCAGAGTATGTGAAGGCCTCAACTATTATGATATTGTTCTTTCAATGAAAGCAAGCAATCCAAAAGTAATGATCCAGGCATATCGCTTGCTTGTTAACAGGCTCGATTCTGAAAACCTCAAACCTTATCCATTACATCTTGGTGTTACAGAAGCGGGAGAAGCAGAAGATGGAAGAATAAAATCAGCTGTTGGAATTGGCACCTTGCTTGAAGATGGGTTGGGAGATACCATCCGGGTGTCCCTGACTGAAGAACCTGAAGCAGAAATTCCGGTGGCCCGGAGGTTGGTCAGCCGATATAAAAACCGGCCGAACCATAAAGGAATTCCAGAGATCAAAAATTTTCCTATTGATCCGTTTGAATATAATAAACGTGTTACAGCTGAAGTCTCCGACATAGGCGGGTCTAACGTTCCTCGTGTTATTGCTGACTATTCAAAAAAAACAATTAAGGAATATTCTGATCTAAGACCCATTGGTCATGTATATCTCCCGGAACCGGATAAATTTGTCAGAAAAGATATCAGTGCTGATTATATATATTCAGGTACAAGCCCCTCATCAGTTGAACTGCCCCCGGGATTGAGGGAAATTGTTGATTACAAATTATGGAGAGATCTTAAAAATCCGGAAAAGATGTATCCTCTGTTTGATAAAAGTGATTTTATAAAATCAGACTGTATTCATCCTCAATTGAATTTTATCAGACTCCGGACCGACGAATTTGATCCGGAAATCCTGGAACAGCTCGATAAAAGAGGGAATATCGTATTAATCTTACAATCGAAAAACACTCACTCACTCGCTGATATTCGAAGGGTCTTTGTCGAACTTATTAACCATGAGATACATATTCCTGTAATAATTCAGGGTGATTACCCATCTGATGATGTTGATGAATTCAGGTTGTTTTCCGCTACTGATCTGGGTGGGTTGCTAACAGACGGGCTGGGTGATGGATTAATGCTGTCAAGCTCAGACTCACCGAAGGAAACCAAAAATATGAAGGAAATAATGCAGTTTTGTAATGAAACTGCATTCGGGATCCTTCAGGCCACAAGAACCCGAATTACAAAAACTGAATATATTTCCTGCCCTTCATGCGGAAGAACATTATTCGACCTGCAGGAGACGACAGCTATGATCCGGAAACGTACTGATCATCTTAAGGGAGTTAAAATTGGCATTATGGGTTGTATAGTAAATGGCCCCGGTGAGATGGCAGATGCTGATTATGGGTATGTTGGATCCGGGAAAGGTAAAATCACATTGTATAAGGGTAAAGAGGTTGTCAAACGCGGTGTTCCTTCTGAAGATGCCGTTGATGAACTTATAAATTTAATCCGGCAGGACGGAAATTGGATAGAATTGCCATCGGATAATTAATTAATATTATCGAATTTATGACGCATCCAAGAGATAGAAATACAATCAAGGAAATATTTAATTTAAGGGAAGTATTATCATACTATTTCAGAAAAAAGGGAAAGGGGAAAAAACCCGATATAAACCTGCGTATTATGCATTGGATAAATAGAATCAGCATAATAATTTTCATTCTGGCTGTAATTATTCTTTTAGTGAGAAACCTGATCCTTCACTAATTTCTTGAAATGATCTAGATGAACAACAGATCCTGCTAAATTAAATTTCATTGCATATATCAAAATCATTCCTGTTAAATAAAATTCAGGCAAATCCTGTTATATTTGCGCCTGTTTGGAAAAGGGTGAGAATCAGGCCGTATTATGGGTGATTGAATGCAATATAAGGTTATACCCGCCGTTTTTTAAGAGATATGCTGCGTCTAAATAAAATATTGTCATTAGTAGGGTTTGTGATACTTATCGCATCCTGCCATAACAAGATTACCTGTCCGGCATATCAAAGCAAATTTATTCTGGACGAGGATGAGTTTAAAAATCAATTCTCTCTTTTTGAAGCTGATTCCACGCCTAAACAAAAACTGGGTAAAGTTAAAAAGAGCAAGTATGGTATTATTGTTCAGAAACCTTTTAAAAAGAAAATCAATGAAATGAAAACCATTGCTATGGAAACAGTTTATCCGGAAACTTCGGATTCATTATTAATAGCGTGGGTAATTCCGGACTCATTAAGTACTGATTCATTGGGGGCTGGTCGTGTATATCATTCACCTTATTTAACTTTATTCAATAACGATCAGGCTCTTTATGATGCTATGTACGGTCATCTTCTCCAGGCCCCGCGGAGTGCAAAGCAGGAGATTCAGGAAGATATGAAAGTTGAAGAGCCGGAAATTAAGCCAGTCGAAGAGAAAAAGAAGAAAAAATTCAGGCTCTTTAAAAAGAAAAACAAAAAAGAGGAAGAACCCGCCGAGGGAGGAATGAATAATGAATGATCTGGTTAAAGGACCATTTTGTCTCGTTTATGAATTTTTCCCTGAATCTACACTACTACATTTATGATCTTCCTGGGTACAATTATGATCTTTTTAGGCTCTTTTCCACTCAACCACTTTTGAACCACTTCCGAAGCCAGGATCCTCCGCTCCATTTCTTCTCTTGGTATGTCCAGGTTGAAATCTATTCTGGTTCTTAATTTCCCATTGATTGATACCGGGTATTCAAATGAATCCTCCTGGATATACATTTCATTATATTCAGGATAAGATGCATTCATAATGCTGTCCTTGTAGCCCATCAAAGACCACAGTTCTTCAGTTATATGTGGAGCATATGGTGAAATGATAATATTTAATGGTTCGAGTATCTCTCTTTTATTACATTTAAGACTGGATAACTCGTTAACGCATATCATAAAATTGCTTACGGATGTATTGAAGGAATAGCGGTCAACATCCTCAATAGCCTTTTTTATGGTCTTATGCAGGATTTTTAATTCCTGATCATTTGCCTTTTCCTCCGAAATATTGAATTGATTGTTTTTATCATGGAATAATCGCCAGAATTTCCGTAAAAATTTACTTACCCCGTCAATTCCATGAGTATTCCAGGGTTTGGATTGTTCAAGTGGCCCGAGAAACATTTCATATAAGCGCAGTGTATCAGCACCATAATTTTCAATTATCACGTCAGGATTGACCACATTATATAGTGATTTTGACATCTTCTCCACTTCATTACCACAGATATACTTGCCATCTTCCAATATGAATGTTGCATTTTTAAAATCAGGACTCCAATTCTTGAAGGCTTCAATATCGAGGATGTCATTGTCCACAATATTTACATCTACATGAAGAGCCTGAACATCGTGATCATCTTTTAAATTGTATGAAACGAACTGATCTGTCCCTTTTATTCTATAAACAAAATTTGACCTGCCCTGGATCATTCCCTGGTTGATCAGTTTTTTAAATGGTTCGTCTACTGATAAAAATCCGCGGTCATAAAGGAATTTAGTCCAGAAACGGGAGTACATCAGATGGCCGGTTGCATGTTCAGATCCACCAATATAAAGGTCTACATTTTGCCAGTATTCCTGTGCTTCTTTACTCACGAACTCCTTTTCATTCTTTGGATCCATGTACCTGAAAAGGTACCAGCTTGATCCGGCCCAACCAGGCATAGTACTTAATTCATAGGGATACTTTTCATTGTATTTCCACTCAGATGCCCGGCCTAATGGAGGATCGCCTGTTTCAGTGGGAAGATATGCATCGACCTCCGGAAGTATTAGAGGCAATTCATCTTCAGGTAAGGGGATGGGAATTTCATTAACATAATAAATTGGAAAGGGCTCACCCCAATATCTTTGCCTGCCAAAAACCGCATCTCTAAGCCTGAAATTGATTTGTGCTTCTCCGATTCCTTTCTCTTCCACGCGCTTCGTAGCCAGTTCAATGGCTTCTGTCACGGGCAACCCATTCATAAAATCAGAGTTGATCATCGTCCCGGCTTTGGGATCAAAATCAGGATTTGTTATATCGGTATGTGCGCCTTCCTGAACAGGTATAATTGGTATTTTAAAGTGACTGGCAAAAGCGTAATCCCTTGTATCTGAGGAGGGAACACCCATTACCATTCCTGTTCCATAAGCCGCCAGAACATAATCAGCAATCCAGATGGGTATTTTATCTTGTGAAAAAGGATGGATAACATATGATCCTGTAAAAACACCTGATACAGTTTTCACATCACTCATCCTTTCCCTTTCCGATCGGTTTTTGGCCGTTTCAATATAATCCCTGACGGCGTTTTTCTGATCTGGCGTTGTGAGTTGGTCAACCATCTCATGCTCAGGGGCAATAGTCATGAAAGTTACCCCAAAGATTGTATCTGCCCGCGTTGTAAAAACAGTCATTTTAAGATCAGAATCGAGAACATCAAAAGTAACAGAACATCCAAAAGATTTTCCAATCCAATTTCTTTGCATTTCCTTTAACGCTTCAGTCCAGTCAATACGATTTAATCCTTCAAGCAACCGGTCAGCATAAGCCGTTATCCTCATGCTCCATTGTTTCATTTTTTTTCGTTCGACCGGATGACCTCCCCTGACAGACAGTCCATCCCGGACTTCATCATTGGCAAGCACGGTGCCTAAAGCAGGGCACCAGTTCACAGTAGTTTCAGCAAGGTAGGTTAGCCTGTATTTTAGCAGAAGGAAAGCTTTCTCCTGTTCAGAATAGCCATTCCAATCTTCTGCTGTTATCAAAGGCGTATCTTCATCGCATGCTGCTTTAATATTCTTATTTCCGTCACTTGCCAGTATCCGTATAAGGGTTTCAATAGATTCCGCCCTGTCCTCTTTTTGGTTATACCAGCTTTCAAATAATTGAAGAAATATCCATTGTGTCCATTTATAATAATCCGGAGCACATGTTTGTACTTCCGTATCCCAATCATAGGAAAATCCAATATTTAATAACTGCTCTTTGTATCTTGAGATGTTCTGGTCCGTGGTTTTTGCCGGGTGTTGACCAGTTTGAATTGCATACTGTTCAGCCGGAAGACCGAAGGCATCAAAGCCCATTGGGTGAAGAACATTACATCCATTAAGTCTTTTGAATCTGGAAACTATATCACTGGCAATATATCCAAGTGGATGGCCAACATGCAATCCGGCTCCCGAAGGATAAGGAAACATATCTAAAACATAATATTTTGGTTTTGAATGATCGATTCGGGTCTTATAGGTTTGGTTTGCATCCCAATAAGATTGCCACTTTCTTTCGATTTCCTTAAAATTATAATCAGCCATCTTTAAATAGTAAAGCGTTAAAGCATGCAAAAATAATAGTTTTAATACTAGATAGAGATAAATATTGTCATTTTTACCGGGGCTGCTATTATAATACCCGGACCCGGAAGGATATTTGTCCGATTTTCAAGAAATTTAGATTCTTCTTCAATTTCATTTATATATAGTTCTTTGAATGTATTTTTGGACAAATGAAAAGACAAGTAATCAATATCTCTAAGTTCTGGATTGGTCCGGCCTTCATTGTCTTTCTTCTTTTTGCATCCTGTGGCAATGATGAAAATATAGTGGTATTTACGGAACCGGAAGTTGTGCGATTGCTTTCAAACGATTCTTCTAAATCATGGATAAGAAAAATAATAACTGAAAACGGGCAAACACCGGAGATTTCTGACTGTGAACTTTTAATTCAAACAAAATATATTTCTTCAAGTACAGAACAGATCTATATCGTTGAATCCATTAGTGATTTCTGCAATGGGATCACCGAACAACTTGATTCAGGATCCTGGGAAGCGCTTGAAGAAAGCAGTTTAAGTGAGAGGATCGACCGGATAGCTTATTATTCCGCGGACGCTGGAACGACTATTAAAAATATACAAGAGATCACCTCACTATTTCTGACGACGGAAGAGGAAAAAGATGGTACAATAATACAAGAGACCTTTGAGCCATTGCTGCCAAATTAAATATATTCTTTTAGTAAAATATCCCGGACTTTTTGCATCCCTGTAGAAGCTTTTTCTTCGATAAGGTATAAATTCGGTCTCTTACTTACTTCCGGCATGTTTGGATCAACAATGAATTTAGGGATTTCTGATCCCACGTAATCTAAAAGGCCCGCTGCAGGATATACTACAAGGGAAGTGCCTGCTACTATATAAATATCAGCTTTCATGGTTTCCCTGGCCGCCACATCCATCATCGGCACCATCTCGCCGAACCATACGATATGGGGCCTTAATTGTGAGCCTTTTTCACAGGTATCGCCAAGATTTAATTCCCAGCCCTCCATGTCATATACCAGGTTTTCATCAAGGGTGCTGCGGGATTTAAAAAGTTCCCCATGCAGGTGAATTATATTGCTGGAGCCCGCTCTCTCATGGAGGTTGTCTACGTTCTGGGTTATTATTGTAACATTAAAATGGGACTCAAGATCCGCCAGTATGGTGTGGGCTTCATTAGGCATGGATTCAAGGGCCTGTTTACGCCTTTGATTATAGAATTCTAATACCAGCTCAGGGTTTTTATGCCAACCTTCAGGTGTTGCTACTTCGTATACATCATATCCTTCCCATAATCCTCCGGATTCACGGAAAGTTTTAATTCCACTTTCAGCACTGATTCCAGATCCGGTCAGTACGACAAGGTTTTTCATTTTATTTATTTTTTGTTGAATCTTCGTTTCTTGGGGGGTGCTTTCTCTGAAATTTCAACACATTCTTCATAAGTCAGGTCTTCCGGATTCTTATCTTTAGGAATTTTTAAGTTTTTCTTCCCAAATTTAATATAAGGCCCATATTTACCTTTCAATACTTTAACATCGGATTGTTCCTCGAATACTTTTATTATGTTATTAGACTCTTCTTTTCTTTTTTCTTCAATTAATTGAATAGCTGTATCAATACCTACCTGTAATGGGTCTTCTTTTCCAAGAGATATAAATTTATTGTCATGCCTGATGTACGGGCCAAACCTGCCGATCCCGGCTACTACTTCTTTATCTTCATATTGTCCAACATCACGAGGGAGTTTAAACAGATCAAGCGCTTCTTCAAGGTTGATGCTTTCGAGAAACTGTCCTTTACGCAGGCTTGCATACCTGGGTTTGTCATCCTCATCATTTTCTCCAATCTGAACCATTGGCCCGAATTTTCCCAGACGAGCATATACCATTCTACCACTTTCCGGATCAATGCCCAACTCTCTTGAAGTACTTGCCTCTGCCCTGGATAATGTCTCAGTTTTTTCAACCATCGGATGGAACTTGCCATAAAAAGAGTCGATCATATTTTCCCAGGGTATTTGACCCTGAGCAATTTCGTCAAACTCCTCTTCAACATTGGCCGTAAATGAATAATCTATTATAGATGGAAAATGGGTTTCAAGGAAATCATTAACGATAATACCAATATTCGTAGGTGATAATTTGTTTTTATCAAAGCCATATGTTTCAGTGGATTCATTTGAACTTATATTACCACCCTTTAGGATTATTTGCTTGATATTCCTTTCCTTACCTTCAATAAATTCTTTTACAACATAATTCCTTTTCTGAATTGTAGAAATTGTAGGGGCATAAGTGGAAGGTCTTCCTATACCCAATTCTTCAAGCTTCTTGACAAGGCTTGCTTCGGTGAATCGTAATGGAGGCCGGGTAAATCCCTGTTTTGCTATCATTTCTTTTAGTTGCAATGTCTGACCTTCACTTAATGTTGGAAGTAAACCTTGCTTGCCATTTTCACCATTCTCTTCGTCACTTGATTCCTGATAAACTTTCAGGAATCCACTAAAAGTAATAATTTCTCCTGTTGCTATTAACTTATCAGGCCTGTTGCTTATTCCAATAGTAACCACAGTTTTCTCTAATTGAGCGGCAGCCATCTGAGAGGCGACAGCCCGTTTCCATATCAATTCATAGAGTTTTTTTGCATTCCTGTCAGCCCCAGCATCCCGCACTGAAAAATTGGTCGGACGGATGGCTTCATGAGCCTCCTGGGCTGATTGTGATTTCGTTTTAAATTGCCTTGTTCTCAGATATTCTTCTCCGTACTCGTTCAGTATTTCATTTTTAGCTCCTGAAATAGCCTCAAGGGAAAGATTTACTGAATCGGTCCTCATATACGAGATCTTGCCTGCCTCGTATAGCTTTTGAGCTATGGTCATAGTCTGGGTAACTGAAAAACCAAGTTTTCGACTGGCTTCCTGTTGAAGTGTTGATGTTGTAAAAGGAGGTGCAGGAGATTTTTTAGAAGGTTTCTTTTCTAATTTCTCAATAGTAAATGAGGATCCAATCGTTGATTTAAGAAATTCAAGGGCATCATCCTCGTTTTTTAAGCGTTTCTGTAAGTCTGCTTTTAATATTACATTCCCCTCAACAAGAAAAAAGGCTGATATCCTGTAAAAATTTTCAATTTCGAATTTTTCAATCTCTCTTTCTCTTTCTACTACCAATTTTACGGCAACGGATTGTACACGGCCAGCTGAAAGACCTGTTTTTATCTTTTTCCATAAAACCGGTGATAATTCAAATCCAACTAACCTGTCTAGCACCCTTCTTGCCTGCTGGGCATTCACGAGGTCAAGGTTTATTCCGCGGGGGCTTTCCAGGGCATTCAAAATTGCATTTTTGGTTATTTCCCTGAAAACAATTCTTCTGACCTTTTGATCGGATAGATTTAATGCCTCCTTTAAATGCCATGAAATAGCTTCTCCCTCACGGTCATCATCACTGGCGAGATATACCAGTTCGGAATTTTCAGCTTCTTTTTTAAGTTGTTTTATAACATCTTTTTTATCCTTGGGAATTTCATAGGTTGGTTTGAATCCATTTTGAATATCGATGGCTTCATTGTCTTTGGGCAGATCCCTCACATGTCCATAGCTGGATTTTACTACATATTCTTTACCGAGATAATTCTCAATAGTCTTTGCCTTAGCCGGCGATTCTACTATAACTAGGTTTTTGGTCATTACTGATAATTTTGAAAGCCCCAAATATCAATATTTTTAACAAAAAAAATAAGAAAATGGTTTTTTACTCGTAAAACTTAATAAATTCATAATTAAAATATTGTACGTCTCGTAAGGCGGACAAGGATGATATAATTTTTAAAAATTTAATTATGAAGCGTAGTTTGATATTAATCCGTCATGCACAAAGCAGGAATGTTGAACCCGGACAAAAAGACTTGGAACGGGAGTTAACTGATTCCGGGATACAGGATGCTTCCAGGTTGGCCAGGTACATGTATTTGGAGGAAGTTATTCCCGATATTGTATTAACCAGTCATGCCACGCGAGCAATTGATACGGCTCAACTTTTTGCAGATCAGCTTAAACTGGATCAATCTGAGATTAAAATTGATGAAGATCTTTATGAGGCTTCGGTAAGGACTTTGCTCGGATTTATCTCGAAACTGGACAATTCTTTAAAATCAGTGTTAATAATTGGACATAATCCTTCAATTACCCACCTCTGTGAACATTTATCTACTGATGTTATTGGATTTTTACCTCCGGCAGGGATGGTTCATCTGACTTTTGAGGATCTTCTCTGGTCCCAATTGGATAAGGGTACAGGGCATTTAAAAGAGATAAAACTTCCTGACCAGATATCACTTTAGACATAATATATATGACTAAAGGAATTCAAAAGAGACAAATACCTCATGGTCGGTTCGGGCCAGTCCAACAGATTTGCCTGATGTGGACGTGGAGTAATGGATATTAGATACATTTACCTGGCAGGCACCTTTATTAGAAAGATTGTATTATAAGGGGAACCTGGTTTCTACTGTTCAAAAAAAATACCTTTCCCTCGACTTCAGCCATTGCAGTGTAATTTAGAGATTTCTTGACCTATGGTTACAATAGCATTAATACATATATCAGGGAATCTTGATTTGGCATATTATTTGATATTTGTTCAATAATGGTCCCTGATCAATATTTTATTTTGTCTAAAGAGAAAAAAATTGTAAAATATTTAGAATTATTATTATTTATTTATAATATTTGTTGTTTAATTGTTCTAGCTGGCATGTAATATTAGTACCTACAGTGCGTTTTATTCAGGGAGAGGTTATTGGTATTGTATCTTACATTCAATTTTAGCAATTGATGTAAATTTATTAAAGTTTAAAGACTTGTTTGAAATCTTGAAAAAAGTATTTGTTATAGTATATTAGTAATCAGCCTGTTATGAAATTTCGTATAACCTTATTCTTCATATTCCAAGTCATTGCCTGGACAGCTTATTTCAACTGGGAAAGTGATGTAATAAGCTCTGATGCTGAGGGTATTGCTGAAAAAGTTGTGCAGGTGGAAGAAATGTCAGCCAATCAATTTACTTCGATTAAAACTAGAAAGGAATTATATAAAATCATTCTCAGAGATGATGGATTCTTTACCAAAATCAATACTGATAGATCCCTGGAGACAGGCTTATGGTCTGTAAATTATAATATTCCATCCCTGGTTTTAAAATCAGCCCTAGGTGATCAGGAATACAGGATACTGGATAATACTAAAGGTGTTATCCAAATTGAATTATTGAATTCAGAAGAATTACTCCAAGCCAGTAACACAGAGATAAAAGAACGAACCCTTTATTCCTCAATCCAGTAAAGCAAATCTTCTACCGGATTTTCTTGTAGTAATTGATTAGGTTATTTGTTGAACCATCGTGGGTTTTTATTTTCTGATCGCTTTCAAGCTCGGGTAAAATCTTCTGTGCCAATTGTTTGCCAAGTTCCACGCCCCACTGATCAAAGCTAAAGATATTCCAGATTACACCCTGTACAAAGATCTTATGTTCATACATGGCAATTAAACCTCCTAAAGTTCCTGGAGTGAGTTCTTTAAATAAAATTGAATTTGTTGGGCGGTTTCCATGAAAAACCTTGTAAGGGACAAGATGAACAACATCCTCTAATTTCTTTTCGTTTCTTTCAAATTCAGTAATTACTTCTTTTTCAGATTTACCTTTCATTAAAGCTTCAGTCTGTGCAAAGAAGTTAGAAATCAGTTTTTCATGGTGGTCCCCAACCTGATCAAAACTTCTGGCAGGAATAAGAAAATCACAAGGGATCATTTTGGTGCCCTGATGTATTAATTGATAAAAAGCATGTTGTCCGTCCGTACCTGGTTCACCCCATATTATGGGACCCGTCTGATAGTCCACCATATTTTCACTTCTGTCCACACTCTTGCCATTGCTTTCCATATCCCCCTGCTGCAGATAGGTTGGCAGGTATTGCATATCCTGGCTGTAAGGTAGAATGGCATAGGTGTCGGCATCGAAAAAATTATTATACCAAATGCCCAATAATGCCAGAATTACCGGGATATTATTTTCAAATTCAGTGTTCAGGAAATGCAGATCCATTTCATGAGCACCTTTATGTAACTCCAGAAAGTTTTCAAAACCTATACTCAAGATAATGGATAATCCGATTGCTGACCAGAGTGAATATCTTCCACCTACCCAATTCCAGAATTCGAACATATTTTTTGGATCTATCCCAAAATGCTCAACAGCTTCCTTATTGGTGGATATTGCAACAAAATGTTTTTTAATATTTTCCTCATCAAACGCTGACTTAAGAAACCAATCCCTTGCGGTATGGGCATTGGTCATCGTTTCCTGAGTAGTAAAAGTCTTTGATGAGATCAGGAACATGGTTCTTTCAGGATCCACCTTTGAAAGGGTTTCGGCTATTTGTGAACCATCTACATTCGAGACAAAATGAACATTTATATGAGGAATCTTAAATGGTCTGAGTGCTTTTGTTACCATCAATGGTCCGAGGGCAGATCCACCAATGCCTATATTAACGATATCTGTGATATGCTTACCAGTATATCCTTTCCACTTACCTGAAATGACCTCTTCAGAGAAGAATTTCATTTTGTCCAATACCTTATTGATATCAGGCATAACATCCTGGTTATCCACGTAGATAGGAGCATTCAGCCTGTTCCTGAGCGCTACATGCAGTACTGCCCTCCGTTCGGTTAAATTGATCTTTTCTCCGGTAAACATGGAGTTGATGGCGCCTTTCAGGTCAACTTCCTCGGCTAATTCTATCAGCAGTTTCTTCGTTTCATCATTTATCCGGTTTTTTGAATAATCAATCAGGATCTCATTAAATTCAATTGAGAACTTATCAGCCCTTTCAGGATCTTCATCAAACATACCTGTCATATGTTTATCATGAATTTCATTATAATGATCTTTGAGTTTAGTCCAGGCTTTTGTTTTTGTAGGATTTATCTTTTTTAACATTTTATATTCATTAAAACTTTATTCATATCATAAATTCTATTAATGTCTTGGTAGTAATAAAGCAACGCTTTATAAAATCAAACCTCCAACTCCCTTAAGTCGACCGGAACAACTTTGGATATTCCCTGCTCGACCATGGTAATGCCGTAGATAACATCGGTGGAGATCATGGTTCGCTTGTTATGTGTTACAATGATAAATTGTGAATCCTTGGAGAATTTTCTTATAATCAGGTTGAATTTGTCAAGGTTTGCGTCATCGAGGGGGGCATCAACCTCATCAAATATACAGAATGGTGCCGGCTTCATCAGATAAATTGCAAAAAGCAGTGAAGTAGCAGTCAGTGTTTTCTCCCCGCCGGAAAGTTGATTAATCGTCAATGGTTTCTTCCCTTTGGGTTTGGCAATGATATCAATACTTGAACTCAATGGATCTTCAATGTTCGTAAGGACCAGATCGCAGTCATCTTCTTCACCAAACAAGGTTCTGAAAACATTAATGAAGTTTTCTTTTATTCTCTCAAAGGCTTCCATGAAATTTGCCCTTGCGGCAAGGTCGATCTCATCGATTGTAGCAATTAGTGATTCTTTTGCCTGAAGCAGATCCTCTCTTTGTTCCGTAATAAAATCATTTCGTTTTTTAACCTCATCATAAGCCTCCATTGCCATTGGGTTGATAGGACCAATTTTCTCCAGCTTATTCTTTATTAAATCTACTTTTTCCCTCAATGACTCTTCTGTTTCCTCGGAATCATCCCCTTCCTTATCTGTTTCTTTCAAAATTTCCTCCAGGCTTACCTGGAATTCAACGGATAATCTCTCTTTTATGCTATTTAATTGAAGTTTGATGTCATTGAGTTTATCTTTTAGCTCAATAATGATGGTATCTATATTTTCCCTGCTATGTTGTAATTCTCGAACCTGGTTTTCAATTTCATCAATTTTCCCTCGTGCCGAATAATATTCTTTTTCAGATTCATTGAGAATTTTCTCCAGTGTTTCTTTTTCCTCATACATCCCAAGGATCACATCCTCACTGTTCTCATCAGAGGAAAGAAGCTCTTTTATTTCTTTCTCGTTTAGCTCCAGGGATTCATGGTTTTTGTTTATTCTCTCTTTAGAGTTTTCGAAGGCTATTGATTTAAAATTTATTTCCTGATCAAGACTATTGATTTTGTTTTTTTGTTGGTGAAAAAGAATGTTTTCATCATTATAGGCAGTTGATTTTAATGAAAACATTTCCTGCTGGTTCTTAAGTTCGTTTTGCAGGCTTACGATTTTTTCACCCAATATTTCAAGATCTGTCTTACCCTTTTCAGTAATAGGGGATAATTTTTCGAGGTCATTGTTTAATTCTTCTATCTTCTCCAGTATATTCTCTTTTTTTGTAGATTGGTTAGACAAAAGCTGTGAATATTGTTCTTCCCTGGTTTTAAGGGATATCAGGCTTTCATTGAACTGATTGATTTCCGTCTGGAGTATTTCGATCTTATCTTTTTTAGTAGATCCTTTAAGCTTTACAAGCGCCTTTAATTCTTCATTCAGTTTATTTTTAATGTCCTGATGCTTTTTATTTAATTTTTTAATCTCACGGTCAAGTTTTTCAAGGTTTTTTGCCCTTCCTATTCTTTTACCTTCAAAAAGACCTACAGATCCTCCTGAGATACTAAATCTCTTCTTAGTGAATTTACCATTGGCTGTTATGAAGATAGCCTCTTCATCCTTTGGGAAATCTCCGGATACCTGGGAGATCAAATATACATTGTTCAGGATGTAACTTACCAGTTTCTGATATTTAAGATCATACTCTACAATCTCAGTGGCAGGTGTAGCATTATCAAAAATTTTAATGGGGGAGGGAGTAAATTTTTCAAAGCTATCAAGAATAAAGAAATGCGCTCTTCCCTTGGATGCTTCACTTAATAAATTAACAGCCTTGAAGGCATCAGCCTCAGTATCCACCACATAATAATTCATATAGGGTTCCAGGTAATTCTCAATAGTAGCCCTGTATTTCTCTTCAGTGGTAAGAATATCACTCAGTAGAGGCGCCTTTTTTCCCCAACTCTTCTGTGTTTTTAAAAACCGGATTGCTTCCGGGAAACCTTCTAAATTATCAACCAGGGATTTCGTAAGATTATACTCATTTTGTTTCGAATCCAGGACACGGTTTGTGGCTGAAAGCTCATCCTTTATTTTTTCAATCAGTTTATCAGAAGATTCAATTCTTTCTTCAATTTGATTTTCTCCTTTTTTCAGCGAATCTAGATACTTTGATTTGCTGTCAATTTCTGAACGGATCTCTTTAATTTTTTTGTCAAATTCTACCAGACTCTCCGATTGTTCGGTCGTATCGCTTGTCGTTTTCTCCAGCTCCTGATTAAGGGTATTCAGCTGTATTTCTTTAATTTCAAATTCCTTGTTATACTGGAAAACCTCTTCGTGTTTCACCTTGTATACTTCGTTCATAGAATCCAGCTCGTCACGTAGATTCTGGGTTCTGTTCTTTTCTTCAAGATGCTCATCCTGAAGCCCTTTGACTTTAGTTTCCAGTTCCTTAAGTGTGGTTTCGTCGGATTGTTTCTCCTGTTTCAGACTTTGAATACTGAATAAGGCTCTTTCATTACTCTTTTTATCCTGCTCGATCTGGTCCTCGAGATTCAAGCTTTTATCCTTAAGAAATCTTAATTTTTCATTCTTGATCTTTTTATCGCTTTCAAACTGCCTGATTTTTGCCACAAATTCATTTAGAGCCTTTTGCTTTTGTGATAGAACCTTCTCTTTTTCCAGGAGCTCCTTTTTTGCCTTTTCTATGGCAGCTTCTTTTTCGATAACTTTTTTGGAAAGGCTTAGTTTTTTATCATTTTCCCTGGCTGTTTGTATGTTAATGTTTTCGAGTTGTTCCTTTTGCAGGGCTACAGTTTTTCTTGCCAGCAGAATACTTAAATCCTTGTATTCTTCCTTGATCTTGAAATATCGTTTTGTCTGTCTTGCTTGTCTTTCTAAAGACCGCATGTTTTTTTGTATCTCATAGATCAGGTCTTCTACTCTTTCAAGGTCAAGATCAGTAGCCTCCAGTTTACGCATGGTTTCTCTTTTCCGGACCCTGAATTTTGAGATTCCTGCTGCTTCTTCAAAAAGATGCCTTCGGCTGTTATCCTTGTCATTAAGGATCTCATCAACCATAGCCAATTCAATTATAGCATAACTATGAGATGCAATCCCTGTGTCCAGAAAGAGGTTTGTGATATCTTTCAGCCTGCAGGGAACACCATTTAACAAATATTCACTGTCACCGGACCTGAAATACCTTCTGGTAATGGTAACAGAAGAATATTCAGTAGGTAAAATATTCTTGGTATTTTCAAAAGTAATGGAAGCTTCCGCCAGCTGAAGGGCTTTTCTGTTTTTAGTACCATTAAAGATGATGTTTTCCATCTTCTCGGAACGAAGTGTTTTAATCTTCTGTTCCCCAAGTACCCAGCGGATTGCATCCACAATATTGGATTTTCCACAACCGTTTGGTCCAACTATGCCAGTTATTCCCTTGTTAAAGTTTATAACAACTTTGTCTCCAAAACTTTTGAATCCTTTTACTTCAAGTTTAGTCAGCTCCATCCGGCAAGTTTGATCATAAATTAATTATAGAAGGCAAATATAAAATTATTTCTTAGATTTGTGTTAGCATGGATGATCTTGAATTATACATTTATATCGCATTAGGAGCAATTTATTTTTTAAGTCGTGCATTTCGTAAAAAAAAGCCAGCAGCACCACCCCAAAATCAACGGGATGCAGATTCAAGAAGGGGGTATGATCAGACCTCCCAAAAAGAAAAACCTGTATCTTTCGAAGACCTTTTAAGGGAATTTACCGGACAGAAAGAGAAACCGGTATATGATTATGAGGAGGAAAACGAAGAGCCTCATGAATCTTATGTTGAGGATAGCTATTATCAGGAGGAAGAAAAAAGCAGGGAAAAATATGAAACCGCGGAAGAAGGGGAATATAAAAGTTATGAAGAAGTATATAATGTTAACAAAGATCTCAAAACTCTTGATGAACAAGTTGACCTGGAACTGACCAAAAAGAAAAGATTTGAAGAATATAAAATAGAAAAGGGTGTGAATATTCACACAGCTAAACGGTTCAGGGAACTATTACAAAATAAGGACAGCATCAAGGATGCCATCATCTTAAAGGAAATACTGGATCGCAAATATTTTTAGTAAATATTGTTCTTAAATCTTTAATAATTGTTTTTTTTTGATTCTCTTTGCATAAATTACTCAATAATTGAATTATATCAAGATTCATATAGAACACAGCATCAATGCTTTTTTCAGGCCTTAGGGCCGGTTAATTTTTAATGCCATTTACGTAATGGTAATCCACCCATCCAATATTCCAAAAACAAAAATCAGAATAAAAAGCATTTGATTTATGCCCGATTTTAAGATCTATATCTCAAATAAAAACTTTTTAAATTACAGCAACGTAATCTGTGATTATATCGAAGCTTCTGCCAAGGAAAGGGGGACCGGAATTGCCAGGAGGCCTGAAGAGTATATACGCAAAAAGATTGAAAACGGACACGCCATCATTTGTTTAACAAAGGATGGTAAGTTTGCCGGATTCTGCTATATTGAAAAATGGAGTAAATCAAATTATGTAGCTAACTCAGGTCTTATCGTGCACCCGGATTTCAGAAAAATGGGGCTTGCTAAAAAAATAAAAAGAAAAGCATTTGAACTTTCCAGGGAACTATATCCCAAAGCAAAATTATTTGGATTGACCACCAATCTTGCTGTCATGCATATAAACTCAGAGCTGGGATATCGGCCGGTCACTTTTTCTGAGCTAACACAGGATGATCAGTTTTGGTATGGTTGCTCGAGTTGCGTTAATTATGATATATTGAACCGTATGAATAGGGTGCATTGCTTGTGTACCGGAATGTTATTTGATCCTGAAAAAGCACCTAATAATGGGAAAAAATTTAATCTGAAAAGATTAAGGATTTATGATAGGTGGATCAGATTTAAAAAACATGTACTTTTAAAAGGAATTCAAAAATCAAAAGAAAATACCTAGAATTTTTTAATCTATGAAAAAATGAAAAATCAAAAAGTAGTTCTTGCTTACAGCGGAGGATTAGACACCTCATATTGTGTAAAGTATCTTTCACAGGAACGAGGTCTGGATGTTTATACCGTATTGGTTGATACGGGTGGATTTGAGGAAGATGAATTGAAATCTATCGGAGAGAAATCTCTTTTGATGGGGGCAAAAAAACATGAAGTGATTGATGCCACCCAGCAATATTATTATGAGTGTATAAAATATCTGGTTTTTGGAAATGTATTGAAATATAGTACATACCCTCTTTCTGTTAGTTCTGAAAGGGTATTTCAGGCGAAAATGATCGCGGCCAAAGCCAAGGAGCTTAATGCTGATTATGTAGCACATGGTTCAACAGGAGCAGGTAATGACCAGGTGCGATTTGACCTGATCTTCAGAATCCTGATTCCTGAAATACCAATAATTACACCAGTACGCGATCTTAAATTGTCCCGACAGGATGAGATAGATTATTTGAAGAAGCATGATGTTAAATTAGATTGGGAAAAGGCAAAATATTCCATCAATAAAGGTATCTGGGGCACCTCAGTAGGTGGTGAGGAAACTCTGACTTCTGATAAGTTTCTCCCGGGCTCTGCATTCCCCACACAATTGAAAACAGAATCGATCGAGGACATTAAGTTGATATTTGAAAAAGGTGAACTGGTTGGATTCAATGATAATAACTATGATGATCCTCTTCAGGCATTAATCAAATTATCGAAATTTATTGAACCCTGGGCATTAGGACGCGATATACATGTTGGTGATACTGTTATCGGAATTAAAGGAAGAGTAGGTTTTGAGGCTGGTTTGCCACTACTTGTGATAAAAGCTCATCAACATCTTGAGAAACATAATCTAACAAAAGGACAGATCTATTGGAAAGAACAATTGGCAAACTGGTATGGTATGATGATTCATGAAGGCCAATTCCTTGATCCTCTGGCAAGAAACATCGAGGGATTCTTACAGGATACACAAAAATTTGTATCCGGCACAGTCCATGTTCGGCTCGCTCCCTATCGGTTCTTTATTCTTGGTATGGAATCTGAACACGATTTGATGTCCTCAGAATTTGGGGCATATGGTGAGATGAATATGGCATGGTCTGGCGACGATGTGAAAGGATTTACGAAAATAATGGCCAATCAAACGATGATCTATAATAAAGTAAACCACATTGATGAGTAAAATAAAAGTAGGCATAATTGGAGCTGCTGGTTATACAGCTGGTGAATTACTTCGGATCCTGATTAACCATCCTGATGTTGAAATAGTCTATGTGCAAAGCGATAGCAATGCAGGAAATCCAATTGGATCTGTACATGCGGACCTTTTTCATGTCGAAAATCTTAGTTTCGTTTCGGATATTGAAGATAATGCAGAATTAGTGTTTCTTTGTAAGGGTCATGACGAATCGTTAAAGATCCTACAATCCGGTAAAATTGATAAAGCAGTAAATATCATTGATCTAAGCCAGGATTTCAGACTGAAGGAAAGCCATCCTGAGGTGCAAAGTAAATTTGGAACATTTATTTACGGCCTGCCTGAATTGAACAAAGCTGAAATTATTTCAGCGAAAAATGTCGCAAATCCAGGTTGTTTCGCTACTTGCCTTCAATTGGGATTGCTTCCACTGGCAAAAAAACGATTGATTGAAGAGGATGTCCATATAAGTGCTATTACTGGCTCGACCGGTGCCGGGCAAAAGTTAAGTGCCACCTCACATTTCAGCTGGAGAAATAATAATGTGTCAGTTTATAAGGCATTTAAACATCAGCATCTAAAAGAAATCCGGCAAAGTCTTATAATGGCTGATCCGGAATTTAACCAGGATCTGCTTTTTATTCCATACAGGGGAAATTTTACAAGAGGCATAATAGCTACGACCTATATAAAGACAAGTGCATCAATTGGATCTGTAAAGAAGGATTTTGCTGAATTCTATGAAGATGATCCTTTTGTTCATATCAGTGATTTAAATATTGACCTGAAACAGGTTGTTAATACAAATTATTGCCAGTTATTTATCGATAAAATTGAAGATCATTTAATGGTGATCAGCACGATAGATAACCTAGTAAAAGGCGCATCAGGCCAGGCTGTTCAAAATATGAATCTCATGTATGGGCTTGATGAGACCACAGGATTAAAAATCAAGGGAATAGCGTTTTAGAATGAGAAATTTTACTTCTATAGCAGATGTTCAGGACTTGAATGCATTGATCAATGCTGCGAGGTCTTGCAAAATACCCGATCCTCAATACAAGAAACAGGGGGAAGGGAAAACCCTCGGACTGATTTTTATGAATCCGAGTCTCAGAACTCGCCTGAGTACCCAGAAAGCGGGAATGAACCTTGGAATGAATGTCATGGTCATGAATTTCAGTGGAGAAGGATGGGCGCTGGAAACAAAGGAAGGTGTAGTAATGGATGGGAACAAAGCCGAGCACATTATCGAAGCGGCCGCGGTGATCGGCGAATATTGTGATATCATTGGATTAAGATCATTCCCCGGTTTGATTGACCGCGATGCTGATTACAGTGAAGAAATTTTGAGTAACCTTATTAAATACGCAGGTGTACCGGTCATCAGCCTTGAATCTGCTACCCGTCATCCATTGCAGTCATTGGCTGATATGCTTACTATTGAAGAGTTTAAAGTAGTTGATAAACCAAAAGTCGTTATGTCATGGGCACCTCACCCGAAAGTTCTACCCCAATCTGTTCCAAATTCTTTCGTAGAATGGGCATTGAAGATGGATTATGAATTAGTGGTTACACATCCTGAAGGTTATGAGTTGTCTGATTCTTTTATGACTGGCATCGAAGTTGAATATGATCAGAATAAAGCCCTTGAGGGAGCTGATTTTGTGTATGTAAAGAACTGGTCATCCTTCAGGGAATATGGTAAAGTTTTGAATACTGATAAGAAATGGATGATTACGGTTGAAAAACTTGGCAATACAAGGGAGGCTAAGGTTATGCATTGTCTTCCTGTTAGGAGAAATGTCGTGATAGCGGATGATGTACTTGATGGCCCGCAGTCAATTGTCATTGAGGAAGCCGGGAACCGTGTATATTCTGCTCAGGCAGTTATTCAGGAAATTTTAAAATCTATCTAATGTTTGAAGATCTATCCATATTCAAGATAGGGGGGAAGGTTATTGATGATAAGGATGAACTGGATGTTTTCCTGAAGAATTTCGCTAATATACCAGGTAAAAAAATTTTAGTTCATGGAGGAGGCAAATGGGTCAGTGAAATGTGCCAGCATTTAGGTATTGAAGTTAAAATGATCAATGGAAGGAGAGTAACAGACGAAGAAACTCTTGAGGTCGTAACTATGATTTTGCCTGGTCTGGCAAATAAAAAGATCGTGGCAGCACTTCAGGGATATGGATGTAACGCACTTGGTCTTACGGGTGCTGATGGCAATACGATTTCAGCAAAAAGGCGACCGGTAAAAAATGGACTGGATTTTGGGTTTGTCGGGGATATTGAAAAAGTAGAAGTGAGCAATGTTCAGTTTTTAATAAAATCTGGATTTGTTCCGATTTTCACTGCGATGACACATGATAAAAACGGACAGTTGTTAAATACTAACGCCGATACCATTGCCTCAGCGCTGGCTGTTGGACTTACTAAGGAATATAAGGTTGATCTCTACTATTGTTTTGAAAAACCTGGTGTATTAAAAGAACAAAGCGATGATAATAGCCTTATCAGTAATATTCATGAAAGGAATTATAGTAAACTAAAGCGTGAAGGGATAATAAATGCAGGCATGTTACCAAAAGTGGATAATGCTTTTGATGCTATAAATGCCGGAGTAAACCGGGTGCATATATGTCATTATAAGGATGTGAAAAACTTATCAAAAGGAAATGACGAATTCGGCACTCAAATTTCAAAATAATTGGAGATATCATTCAAACATATTGTAGAGCTGCTTAGCAGTTTAATAAGTAAGCCTTCTTTCAGTAAAGAAGAAGACGCGACCGCGGATGCACTGGAGTCATTTTTTAAACTTCAGCATATTAAAGTTCATAGAAAGCATAATAATATTTGGGCCAAAAATAAGTACTATGACCCTTCCAGGAAGACAATACTCCTTAATTCACACCATGACACGGTTAAACCAGGTTCCGACTGGACAATAGACCCATTTACACCTGTTATCGAAAATGAAAAGCTCTTTGGACTGGGAAGTAACGATGCTGGAGCATCATTGGTCAGTCTGATAGCAGTTTTTCTTCAATTTTATGATGTTCGAAACCTGAAATACAATTTGATCATGCTGGCCTCGGCTGAAGAGGAAATTTCTGGTAAAAATGGTGTTGAGTCGGTATTAGGAACTATAGGAAAAATTAGTTTTGGAATAGTCGGTGAACCCACAGGAATGCAGATGGCCATAGCGGAAAAAGGTCTGATGGTCCTGGATTGCCGGGCAACTGGAAAATCGGGTCATGCTGCCCGTGGAACAGGGATGAATGCCATATACCTAGCCATGGAAGATATTGAATGGATCAGGAAATACAATTTTTCCCTGGTCTCAGACACCTTGGGTCCAGTTATGATGAATGCAACTATGATTGAATCCGGGAGCCAGCATAATGTTATTCCTGATTCCTGCAAGTTCGTAGTTGATGTAAGGAACACGGATTCCTATAGTAATGAAGAAGTTCTTCAAATAATGAAGGATAATATGAAAAGTCAGGTTAATGCCCGGTCTACCCGGCTTCAACCCTCCTCAATTACCCATGATCATATTCTGGTAAAAACGGCAGATAAATTGGATATTAAAACATTTGGTTCGAAAACCTTATCAGATCAGGCATTAATGAAGTTTCCCACTGTAAAAATGGGGCCAGGAGATTCTCTAAGGTCTCATTCAGCAGATGAATATATATACCTGGATGAGGTCCGGGAAGGAATTGAAATATATAAGCAGGTTCTGGATAATATCATTTGTTCATGATTGATGAAATAGTATCAAAAATTAATAAAAATCTTTAGATGAAGATCTGGCAAAAAAACTATGACGTAAACAAGATCATAGAAGACTTTACAATAGGCAAGGACACCGAATTGGATATGTCACTGGCTTTTTATGATGTTATGGGATCCCTGGCTCATATTGCCATGTTAAAAGATATTCATTTAATTAATGAAACAGAATATAATTCACTTCAAGCCGGCTTAATTGCTATTTTAGAAGATATTAAGAAGGATAAATTCAGTATTGAAAAAGGTGTTGAAGATATTCATTCGCAGGTTGAGATTATATTAACAAATGAACTTGGAGATATAGGCAAAAAGATCCATAGTGGTCGAAGTCGCAATGATCAGGTTTTGCTTGACTTAAAGCTTTTTATGAGGAATGAAATTCAGGAGATAGTTGGCTTAACCCATAATATGTTTAACAGGCTAATAAACCTGAGTGAAACCTATCAGTCAAAGCTGATGCCTGGATACACCCATTTCCAGGTAGCTATGCCTTCCTCATTCGGGCTTTGGTTCGGAGCTTATGCTGAGAGTTTATCAGACGACATGGTCAGCTTAAAAGCTGCATACGAAATAATCAATCAGAATCCTTTGGGATCAGCAGCCGGGTATGGAAGTTCATTTCCATTGAACCGACAAATGACCACCGATTTATTGGCTTTCGATTCCATGAATTATAATGTCGTTTATGCACAAATGGGAAGGGGTAAAGCTGAAAAAGTACTCGCAAATGCAATAGCGCTTATCGCCGATACAATTGGAAAGCTGGCCACTGACATTTGCCTATATATGGGACAGGATTTCGGATTTATCGGCTTCCCTGATGAATATACTACCGGTTCCAGTATTATGCCCCATAAAAAGAATCCGGATGTTTTCGAGTTGATAAGAGGTAAGTGCAATCAAATTAAAGCGGTATCATATGAATTCAGCCTGTTGACAACAAACCTTCCTGCCGGGTATCATAGAGATATGCAATTATTGAAAGAGAACCTGATGAATTCCATAGTCACGCTTAAGAATTGCCTGTACATGTCTGAATTCATGCTATCTGGCATTAAAGTAAATGATAATATTGTCCAAAAAGATAAATACAAATTTCTTTTTAGCGTTGAAAAGGTAAATCAATACGTGCTGAAGGGTATGTCATTCCGGGATGCATATCGAAAAGTGGGTGAGATGATAGAGAATGGATCTTACCAGCCGGATTATGAAATCAATCACACCCATGAGGGAAGCATTGGGAATCTATGTAACGAGGAGATCATAAAAAAAATGAAGGCCATCATTGAATATTTTAGTGAAAAAGCAGAACAGGTCGACCAGGCATTTAAAGGTTTGTCTGAATCTAAGTCATCTTAAACTTTGGAATCTCAAGACCAGCTTTGGCCAGGTCTAACGCATACAGGTTCAAAATCTACCACAACCCCACACCATACCGCGTATTTTTATATATACCTGCCTGAGAATAAAACTGCCAAAATCGAAATCTGTGAGAATCCAATCCAGTTAACCCATAAGGGCTTATAAATTCTCATTGTTGACGAATTCAACACGCCTGTTTTCGGCTTTCCCCTCAGCCGTTCCATTCGATGTTAATGGCATCGATTCACCCCAGCCTTTTGAACTTAATCTTTCCGCGGGTATACCCATTTTTGTCAATTTATCCATGACAGTCTTGGCCCTTTCTTCCGATAAGGTCTGGTTAAACGCCTCCTCTCCATCGCTGTCGGTATGTCCCTCAATGCTGAATTTCAAATCAGGATATTTTTTCATCAATTCAAATATTTCATTGATAATTCCCATTGACTCCGGTTTTAAGGTTGATTTATTTACGTCAAACCGAATGCCGTTAGCTATGATTTTGCCATCTTCCATAATTCTGTCGTAATACTTGACCCCCCCTTCTGCAATCCTGATATTTTTGAGATAATATAAATTGTCGTTTTTCGCGTGATAAGTGTATAAAGTCAGTCCTTTTGGATCAAAATCCAGTCTCGGGATATTTAGCAGCCTGGTCTCATCCATATAGGCTTTTAATTTTCCACTGGTATAGGCGATTGCAATATGCATCCATCGTGCTTTTTCAATGTTTTCATCCGGTAGACTACTCTTAAAGTTGGCCATTCGCATCTCTTTTGAATAGTATATATCAATACTTGTATACCCGGTAGGACTGCCAGATTTCTGATTTTTTTTGTCATACAAATGTATTTCAAATATACCGGCTCCAGGGTAATAAAGATCAAATTCAATAGTAAAGATATCCGGTAAATAATCATTTTGAGGGTTTTCAAAATAAGGTATAATAGAAGGGTGTCCATCCCTCATCATTATTACCATGTCACCTCCAAATTCAGCCACTTCTGCATTCCCGGCAACCAGATCCCATCTGGAGGGAAATTCACCATTTTCTTCTGTGAGAAGATCATCTTCAAAAATGATTCTGTCGCCGGGCACAAAATCATATTTAGCCCATTTTAACTCCTCTTTTTCCTCATCACTGGCATCCGCGGCCCCGACAGGGGTAACCTGATCGCCTCCTTCTGCCCCTTCCGGTGATTCTGAAGCTTCGTCTTTTTCTTTATCCTTTTTCTTTTTACCGAAAATGCTATTAACCCCTTCCTCCACCGCATCTTCAGTTTTACGCTTGAACTTGGATTTTAATTGAGCTTCGCTAAAAATTGGAATCAAAAAAAGAATTAGAACTGCAAAGGTTATATTATTATTCATGGCCTTGGGGTTTTTGTTCTACTAATTATAAAACATTTATTAAGTTAAAAAAATTTCCTGAAACGGTCTTTTTTTCGAGGAAACATAATTTATTTAAATTTTGGTAAATTAAATTATTGGCACCTATTGAATTGTCAGGGATATCTGCCAAATTAATGCCATATACTTCTTTAATTTTTAATTAATATTTAATGTATATTGTATTACCTGATCTAGTTTATTATAAAATTAAATTATCATGATTGTTACATTCGTTCATATCTGGGTTAAGGGCGGCCATATTGAGGATTTCAAAAAGGCATCGATAGCAAATCACATGGAATCTATTAAGGAACCTGGTAATTTACGCTTTGACGTATTGCAGGATGATGCTGATCCTTCAAAATTTGTTCTGTATGAAGCGTATGAATCGGAAGAGGCTTCAGCTGAACATAAAAATACTGCCCACTATCTGACCTGGAGGGAAACTGTTGCTGGTTGGATGGCCCAACCCCGCCAGGGCATAAAACACAAAATACTCGCTCCTGTGGATAAAGGTCTCTGGTAATGAATTATAAAGTTTTATTACCACCCAATATCGAATTTGGAATTGGTAAGCGGGAATTGCTTGCAGGGAAAATTCTTGAATTCGGGAATAGGATATTGCTGATTACCGGTGAGTCGTCTTTTTTAGAATCCGGGAACTGGGATCAAATTGAAAAGTCCTTTAAGACCAATCAAATTGTCTTTGAATTAATCAGGGTTAGAAAGGAACCGACACCTGAGATCATCAATGAAGCGGTCAGGGCATTCAGTGGTTATGATCCCGATGTAATCATTGCAATAGGAGGGGGGAGTGTACTAGATGCCGGGAAAGCTATTTCTGCCATGTTGCCTTTAAAAGAACCCATTATTAACTATCTTGAAGGTGTTGGAGATGGAAGATCACATCCAGGGACTAAAGTTCCTTTTTTTGCACTTCCAACAACATCCGGAACGGGGAGTGAGGCCACAAAAAATTCGGTTATAAGTCGTGTGGGAGAAAATGGGTTTAAGAGATCATTAAGACATGATAATTTCATTCCCGATCTGGCACTGATAGATCCTGAGCTCACGCTTCATTGTCAGGAGAATATAACTATCTGGAGCGGGATGGATGCCTTTACCCAGTTATTGGAAAGTTATTTATCAACCTCTGCAAATACTCTTACAGATGCTATCGCTTTGTCTGGTCTGGAAATGATTGATAAATTCCTGGAGCGGGTTGTTAATGACGGGACTGACCTTGAAGCCAGGTCCGGAATGGCTTATGCTGCATTTTGTTCCGGTATAACATTGGCGAATGCCGGCTTGGGAATTGTACATGGTTTTGCTTCTTCAATAGGAGGGCGGGTAGATATTCCACATGGACTGATATGCGCATCCCTGATGAGTGTGTCCAATGAGATTACATTGAATAAGCTTTTGAAAGAGGATCCTGATGATCCAGCGATCTTAAAATATGCTGGAGTTGGTAGAATTTTTCATGGATCCTCAGATAGGGACGATATGTTTTATGCAGAGTTTCTTATCAATAAAATATATGACCTGACACTTAAGTTCAGATTACCGAAGTTAGGTGAATTTGGATTAGAGCCGGACATGATTCCTGGGATCCTGAAAAACACCTCAAATAAGAATAACCCTGCAAAACTGTCTGAATCTGAAATGAAAGAAATTCTGATCAAAACGATTTGATCATCGGAAAAGCGTCAAATTGTAGAGGATTTAAAATGTAAGATTTGAATCAGAATATATTAAAAAAAAATCGGATAGTAAGGACTGCTACAGGTATTAGTATCACACTGTTAGTAGCTTCGGTACATATCTTTCGATTAGGAAGCTATCTGAATGGTGATCTTTATATTTTGTATTACAGTTACGCATCAGATATCCTCATTCCTGTTGCAATCTATTTTTAACTTTGTATAAACGATGTTCAGATCCGGTTTTAAGGAAATGGTATTTAAAGGCATTTATCGTTTTTGCATTAGCCACCTTTACCGAAGTCATGCAGGCTTTCGGCATATATGTGCTGGGTGTAACATATGACATAGTTGATATAGGTATGTTTGGTTTTGGTGTTTTAATGGCCGCATTACTGGATGTTCAGGTTTTTGAAAGGCTGATACCAGGCTATAAGATCAATGGCTGATTTTATAAGCTTGGGTTCCAGTAAATAAATAATTTTTTCATTATCCATAAAAAAAATTATCCCAGGTTAGACTGGGATAATTTCTTGTATTCAAAATGTATTTTAAAATCCAGATAAATACTATTCTTTTTTCTCTCCTGAACCATCCAGACTAAAAGATATCGGAAGGATCATGCGGACATTAACATGCTCACCATCCTGCTGTCCCGGCTCCCAGGTGGGACTGTTACTGATCACCCGTACAGCCTCCTCATCACATAATGGATGGATGCCCCGGACACATTTTACATCACCAACAGTTCCGTCCTTCTTAACAATAAACTGAATAAAGACTTTACCCTGAATACCATTCTTCTTTGCTTCCTCGGGATATTTCACGTTTTCCGAAACGAATTTAAAAAACTCAGGTATACCTCCCTGGGGTTTGGGCTGGATATCTACTACCTTGAATACTTCTTCTCCCTCAATTTCATTTTTAGGGGTTTGGGATATCACTTCCTGACCAGGTTCTTTTTCCTTTTCGCCGATGATTATAAAATAAGACCCATCTTCTTTTTCAAACCAGACCCTGTAATCGCGTTTCAGATCACGGTCAGACAGATCAGGTAAAGGAATGCTGCCGCTAATTGCCTTGGCGACATAAACGTATTCATAGGAATTTTCAGCCTTAATAACCTTTACCTTCTCCGAAATTCCGGTTGAAAGGGATTCCACGGCAACATAGTTCCAGCCCGCACCCAGGTCAGGCAGATTAGCAGTTTCAATTTTAAGCTCATTCAGCGAGTAACCCTGTTCACATGAGAAAAAGTAGAACATGGTGAGAACAACGGCGACCATAACTGTCCATCTTAGAACAGCAGGTTTCTTTTTTTCTGATTTGATCATTTTAATTCTTTTTACGGTTTGAGATTTACTGAAATGGTTACTCAAGGTCAGGTTTTGTCTCTGTAATACCTGCCGGCCTAGCAGGGCAATGAACCCCTTTTGGTTTGAATTAGCAAGGGCAAATTCATCCGCCAGGTATTCATGAACAGAAAGCATGGCCTTTTTATAACCATGAAATATTGGATTAAACCAGAAAATAATGCGCAAAATTTCCAGATAAATTAAGTCAAATGTATGATTTTGACGTATATGGCCTTCTTCATGTTTAATGATGAAGTTGGATTCTTTCTCATTGAAATTCTGGGTATCGTCCCAGAAAAGGTATTTGTAAAAACTGCATGTCGGGAATTTCCCCTTTGTGTTTATAAGGGTGTAACCTGCAGATTTCAGGGAATTAGAGGAACGGTTACTAATATGTTTGAAGGTCAGAAATAACTCGTATAAAAACCGGAATAAGAAAAATGACAGTCCGGTGAAATAAATAATCATAATTACCTGTGAGAGGCTAAATTCTGATTGTGTGGCTGTTACTGTATATTGATCGGTAATAATAATCTCAGGCAGTTGTATGGCGTGATGTAAGGAATTTGTATACGCTATCTCCTTGCCCCCTAGAACAGGGATTTTCAAAACAGGGAGTATGACGGCTAAAAATGAACTGGAAATCAGATAAATACGGTTGAATTTGGAGTTTTTATCTCCACTGTAAACGAAAACATAGATCAGGTAAAACACACTGATACTGATGCTGGCCTCAATAAGATATTTTAGCACCTCGTTCATTCTTTTTCCGATTTAAGATCTTCCTCTACATATTTCATGATCTCTTCCATATCATGTATATCAAGGTGATGTTCCTTCGCAAAGAAAGACATTAGGTTTTTTATAGAACCACCGAAATAGTTACCCATAAAATTCCTCAGGAAGAAGCTTCGGTATTCATCTTTTGGGATCAATGGATAGTATTCATGGGTTTTCCCAAATGAATTATAGCCAACAAATCCTTTTTTCTCTAATATCCTGATGATGGTGGATACTGTATTATAAGCGGGTTTCGGTTCCGGCATCTTTTCAATCACCTCTTTAACAAATCCTTTCTTTATTTCCCACAGGATTTGCATTACCTGTTCTTCCGCCTTTGTAAGTTCTTTTATATCCATCTTAATATATTCTACGGTAAACATAAAACTAAAGTTTTAGTTTTACAACTAAAATATTAGTTAATTTTAAAAAAATTTATAATTCTTATGTTTTGTCAAAATTTAAAATGAATTCTTAATCATGAAATAATTTCACAACCGTATATTTGTCCTCTGATTTTAAACAGATATGTTTTTGACACATTTATTTTTTATTTATCGAAGACTACTTTTCATATTCTTTGCCATCTTAATAATCGGTTGTAATTCAAAACGTAATAGGATTGATGATGATATTATCCATGAGGGAGGGGAACTTGCGCAAATTCACTGTACTTCCTGCCACGTATTTACGCCACCTACTTTATTAGATAAAGATACCTGGCAATTGAATGTACTGCCAAGAATGGGACGGAGATTGGGGATGGATCATCACTCCATATTACGTTATCCGAATATAAGTCCTATCTGGCAGTTGAACGAACCAGTAATGGAGCAGGAGGAATGGGAGAAGATTGTAGCCTACTTTATAGAAAGAAGCCCACAGAAAATGCCGCAGGCCATTTTGCCAACGGAACCAAAAGTCGATCCCCCAATGTTCAAAGTTTCCAACTTTACAGATAGCTTATCGGGGAGTTCTATTATTACTATGTTAAAATATGATTCAACGTCCAAAAAGGTTTTTGCGGCAGATGGTATGACAAATACTTTATACAAACTTGACTTAAATGGAAATGTTGATCAGAAACTGGTCCTTGACAGTCCCCCAACGGATATGGTGTTGCTCGGAAATGGATTTGATATTACATTGCCGGGGATATTACACCCGAATAACGAAAATAAAGGAACAGTACTTCGTCAACAGGGATCTATGCAGTTCAATCCTGGATCTATAGAAGTAATTTTAGATTCTTTATACAGGCCAGTCCGGAGCATTTATAAAGATTTCTCAGGAGATGGCCAATCTGACTACATCGTTTGTGAATATGGGAACGATATCGGCCGATTAACCTTTTACAGGGCCACTCCATCAGGAAAATTTTCACGGGAGGTAATTGAAGAGATTCCGGGATCCATTTCAATGGAGCCTTATGATTTTAATAAAGATGGTCATGATGATGTGGTTGTTCTGTTTGCACAGGGGGATGAAAGGATAGTAATTTATTATAATGATGGATTGGGAAATTTCAGTGCCGATAATGCAAAAATAGTGGCCAGGTATCCCGCAGTATATGGTTCTATGTTTATAGATTTAGAGGATTTTAACAATGATGGTCATATGGATATCCTCTATGTCTGTGGTGATAATTTTGATTATTCGATGATCCTTAAGCCATATCATGGCATCAGGATCCTGGAAAACGATGGAAGTGATAGTTTTATACAAAAGTACTTTTTCTCCGTATATGGAGCCGCAAAGGCCGAGGTAAATGATTTTGATGGGGATGGAGATCTGGATATGATGGTTGCCGCCAATTTTGCAGATATGAATAATAATCCTGAAAGGGGCATTATGTATTTTGAATGTACCGGGATTTACAATTATACACCATATTCGTTCAGCGCAGCCAGTGATAACCAGTGGAATACAATTACCACTGGTGATTTCGATATGGATGGAGATCTGGATATTCTGGTCGGCGCTATGTACCTTCAAAATGTGTTGACAATACAAAAGGTCAACAATGCAGAGGATATAGAAAAGAAGAGGGCTTCGATATTATTATTTGAAAATACCTTAAAATAGAGGATTAATATTGCATAAAGGCAAAGGAAAGTATATTGGCCCCCATTTTTAGTGCTTCGAGTCGTAATTCTTCAGGATCATTATAAATACTCTGGTCTTCCCAGCCATTTCCCAGGTCACATTCATAAGAGTAGAAACATACTACCTTGCCTTCATGAATCAGTGCAAAACCCTGTGAAGGTTTACCATCATGCTCGTGAATTTTGGGAAGGCCTTCAGGGAAAGAAAAACGCTGTTTATATATCGGGTGAGCATAGGGAAGTTCAATGAATTCCAGTTCCGGGAATACTTTTTTCATTTCAAGCCTTACGAACTGATCAAGTCCGTAATTGTCATCAATGTGCAGGAATCCCCCTCCGATAAGATAGTTTCTAAGATTTTCAGCTTCCTGCGTCGAGAATACTACATTACCGTGTCCGGTCATATATAAATAGGGGTATAGAAAAAGATCACTACTGCCAACTTCCACAATATCTTCTTCCAGGGCAAGTCCCATATTCAATCTGCTGTTACAAAATGATATCAGATTTGGGAGTGCTGTTTTATTTGCATACCAGTCACCACCCCCATTGTATTTTAATTTTGCAATTTTAATTCCTTGTGATTTTGATGGGTTTGTTCCCATCAGGATTAAAAAAGCTACAAATAGTACCGTATGAATTTTTCTCAATGTCTTTTTATATGAACGAGGATCAAAGATATTAAATTCGGGATAAAATATGTGTTCTGTCGAACGGATATGATATCCACAGAACTCTATTTGTCTTTGACCTGTGAATTCCCTACTTAAGATATTCCAATAATCATATATCACACCGGTTCGATTCAGGCACTTAAATTTAATTACGCTGCAATCAGCGTATTTGATCTACATTACAGATCTTTACACCTTAGTTTGATTAGTCCACATATTCAGGATCAAACACCACAATCTGGCAGATCCGTTTATTTTATCCTTTAAACAGGTTTTGGTTCATCCTGATCCTGCTACTTGTGTCGAGGGTAACTGCCCTGATCACACTTTTCGAGCCATATTTGACCTTCATCCTGTCCATGGCGCTGTGGAGGTTAATATCGCTTATGGTATCGTCGAAAAGAGTGATCTGATAATTACCGTGTACCAGTCCGCTGAAGCGTACTCCCACAAGACGTATCAGCAGGCGCTTGGCATAAAGTTTATCAAACAATTCCAGTGCCTGATGGATCAATGTTCTGTCCGACGAAGTATATGCGATCTTCCGTTGCATGGATACGTTTTCGAAATTACTGTACCTGATCTTAACAGCAATGCAGGATGTAAGCTTTTGCTCTTTTCGCAGTTGGAAGGCTATCTTTTCCACCATTGCCGTGATCACAGATTTCATCATTTTTACATCTATAGTATCCGATTCAAAGGTCATTTCAGTAGAGATGGATTTTTGTTCACTGTGAGGTACTACCGGTGAATGATCTATTCCGTTCGCTCTTTTCCAGAGCTCTGTACCATTTTTTCCAAATGCTGCCTGTAGCATTTCTATCGGCATTAACCTGAGCGTATGTACGGTTTTGATCCCCATCTCCATAAGAAACTGGCCGGTTTTTTCTCCCACCATCGGGATCTTGCGAATAGGGAGTGGATCCAGAAATATTTTCTCCTGCCCCTCCAGGATGTGACGTTGCCCATTCGGTTTGGATTCGCCGGTAGCTACTTTTGATACAAGTTTATTAATGGATAAGCCCATGGATATCGGGAGGCCACTTTCATGAATGATCCTTTTTCTCAGCCAGCTTCCCCACTTGTAGCAGCCAAAAAAACGGTCCATTCCTGTGACATCAATATAAAATTCATCGATCGAAGATTTTTCAAATACGGGTGATGCTTCAGCGATGATCTCTGTGATCGATCGGGAATACTTGCTATAGGCATCCATGTCACCTGAAATTATGATGGCATCAGGACAGAGCTGCCGTGCGAGTCTCATGGGCATGCCCGAATATATGCTAAAGTGCCGGGATTCATAACTGCATGCGGCAACCACACCCCGGTCCCCCGATCCCCCGATAATCAGGGGCTTGCCTTTCAGACGATTGTCCCGGAGGCATTCGACTGATACAAAAAACGTGTCGAGATCCATATGAATGATGGACCTGTGATTTGGGGGATATAACATATTGTATCTGCCCGATAGTTAAATATTTAAGGTCTTTAGCATAAATACTAAAAATATTAACAATTATTTGTCCTGTAAAGATAAAATTACTAAATTTATATACTAAAATACTAAATATAATAGTAATATTGAAATATTGAAATTGATTTTTAACCGATTAACGCTATGTCAAACGCTCAGAAAATAAAAATATATTCCAAAAAGTTGCCCTCAGGAAACAGCCAGGTTAAGTTTTACCTTACAACCCAGAATGGAAATCCGTATTATGGGTATATTCTGGTCGAACCAGGTAAAACGGTCCGGTATATCGTGGAAACCATACTTAAAAAACTGGATGGAATTGATCAGCCTGATGGCTATTACCATAAGCATCTTTATAATGTGGGGACGCGGTCGATTTTTGATTCCACCTTTATGGTGTTCAGTCAAATGATCTGAGATATGTTTTATCCGGCCTTAGTGGTTTCAGGATCTTCTCAGCCAAGAAATTATTGATATTGCTGAATGCATATATCAGATTGGCCAATATTTTTGATAATTCTTGCTAAAATGATTGGAAATTCCGAAATTAGAACAACCAAATTGCTAAAAATATTATGAGCATTGTCAGTGATAACATTAAATTCCTACGTAAGAACAACCACTTTACTCAAGAACAATTAGCTGGAAAAATAGGAATTAAAAGGTCTTTACTGGGTGCCTATGAAGAGGGCCGGGCTGATCCCAGGTTGAATAACCTTTTAAAGATCTCTGAAATATTTAAGGTATCAGTGGATACTTTGATCAGTGAGGATGTTTCCGGCTTTGAGAGTGCATTTGGGAATGTGTTCAATCAAAAACCAAAATCAAAAGTTTTAGCCATAACTGTAGATAAGGAGGGTGAAGAATATATTGATTTAATACCCCAAAAAGCCTCGGCAGGGTATTTGAATGGATATGCAGATCCTGAATATTTGGAGGATATGCCCAAATTCAAATTGCCATTCCTGTCTAAGAACGGTACCTACCGGGCATTTGAGATCAGTGGGGATTCCATGCTGCCTTTATTGCCAGGTACAATAATCATATGCAAGTATCTGGAAACACCCGGAGATATAAAAGAAGGAAAACCCTATATCCTCTTAACCAAAACTGAAGGAATCGTATTTAAAAGGGTATTTCGGGAGGATTCCAAAGAAAACACATTTGAACTGGTATCAGATAATAAATTCTACCAATCGTATGAGGTGAATATTGAAGATATTATGGAGATCTGGGAAGCTGTCATGTTCATAAGTCAGAATTTTCCAGATCCTTCATCTGAACCTGGTACGGATATAGAAAATTTGAAAAATATTGTTCTCGAACTGCAGCAGGAAGTAATGAAGTTAAAGGATAGAGAATAACATGATCATTGTTGTCTACATGACAGTATGGGGTTGAAAGATAGTGTACATTAGAACGCCAGGAATTGTAACTTTTCAGGATATGTTCATAATCCCCGGATTTGTCTCATGATCAATTTCCGGTTTATCTTGCCCGTATTTGTACGAGCAAATTTTTTAACAAACTGAATTTGCCTAGGTATCTCAAATTTGCTTAACCGTTTCTTAAAGGTTTCCTTAATTATTCCCAAATCAATATCCATAGATTCGGATTCTAAAATCAATACAACTTTGTCACCTAGTTTCTCATCCGCTATGTGATCAACAAAGAAATCATTATGAATTTTAATGGATTCCAGGATTTCACGGATCTTTATCTCAAGTAAATTCATATTGACTTTAATCCCGCCGGTGTTAATGACCTGATCTATACGGCCTTTCCATTCAAACTCCTCCTTACTTGCGATCTCCACAAGATCATTGGTGAAGAGTTTTTCATCTTCCGTAATCTTTCCCTTTACGATTAAGCACCCTCTCTCATCCCTTCCAATAGTTATCCCGGGCAATACCTTGAAATACTGAGATTGTGCCATATCCGATAGCGGCCTTAGTGCTATATGAGATACAGTCTCTGTCATTCCAAAAGTGTGGTAGATATCATTTTTAAAAGCTTTTAATTTTCTTTCCAGTCGTGGAGAAATCCCGGCACCTCCTATGAGCACATTTTTTATATTCCGGAATTTTCTCAAGCTGTTAGACTCCTCTAAGATCTCGGCTATCTGGTAAGGGACAAAGGAAGCCAGGTCTATTTTACATTCTGGCTCAAATTCATTAAGTGGATTAGATTTGGGATCAACAGCATAGAGGTCCAGCTCTCCGATGAGTGACCTGACAATAACCATTTTTCCGGCAATATAACGCGGATCAAGACATAGTAATGCTTTACCTCCTGCCGGGATACCCAGGAAATTCAGGGTGGATTCAGCACTTAGAATCATACGATCCCGATACAGGGTAATTTTCTTTGGTGTGCCTGTTGATCCTGAAGAGTTTAGGTGGAATCTATCTCTGCCTGTCTTCCATTCTTTAATGAACGATATGATTTCCTTCTCAAAAACGGGAAGATTATCAAATGTACTACGATCCTTTAAATAATCTCCAAGCAGGTAGGAATGCCCATTGATCCATACTGATTCCACAGACCGATTATTTTATCATGGAAATTTCGGAAATTTTGAAAAATCCGGTTTTCGCTTTTCAATAAAAGCGTTTTTGCCTTCTTTGGCTTCATCAGACAGATAATACAGTAATGTAGCATTTCCAGCCAATTCCTGTATGCCTGCCTGTCCATCTAATTCGGCATTAAAAGCAGATTTAAGCATACGAATTGCAATTGGGCTTTTCTCCATGATTTTCATAGCCCATTCAACATAGGTTTCTTCAAGCTTGTCCAGAGGCACTACCTTATTTACTAAGCCCATTTCAATAGCATCCTGTGCATTGTATTGATCACAGAGGTACCAGATCTCTCTTGCTTTTTTCTGCCCAACGATCCTGGCGAGGTAAGAAGCACCAAATCCCCCGTCGAAGCTGCCTACTTTTGGTCCTGTCTGCCCAAATTTGGCATTTTCGGCCGCTATTGTAAGGTCACAGATCACATGCAGGACATGACCGCCTCCGATAGCCCAGCCAGCAACAGCTGCGATAACTACCTTTGGGATAGATCTGATCTGCTTCTGAAGATCAAGTACGTTTAAACGAGGCACCTCGTCTTCTCCAACATAACCACCTTCTCCTCTTACACTTTGGTCTCCTCCGGAACAAAAAGCTTTACCCCCTTCTCCGGTTATAACAATTACCTGGATCTCATGGTTCTGTCGACATAATTCGACAGCATCGCTCATTTCCTGTACGGTCAAAGGAGTAAAGGCATTGTGTTTTTCAGGCCGGTTAATACTGATCCTGGCAACTCCCTTATAATACTGGAATAGTATTTCTTTATAGTGTACAATTTCTTTCCACGGGTGATTAAGTTCCATTTTTTCTAGAATTGAGATGTATACTTATCAAATATAGTTTTATTAATTTGACTATCAGTTTCAATTTCGAGAATTTTTGATTTTCCATCATCTACCAGCAATTGTTGGAAATAAAGTTTTAATCCTTTGATATCATTGCAGAAATAATAATCAAGATCAAAATCAAATGAGGTATTTTTAGCAAATAGTTTCTGGTCGGTTTCGAAAAAATCCTTCAGTTCTGGTTGTCTTGATGGTCCATCTATCATTCGGAAAATTCCACCTCCATGATTGTTTAACAGGATGATCCGTAAATTACCTGAATCAATATCATGCCATAAACCATTTCTATCATAGAAAAATGCCATATCTCCTATCAGAACAAAATTCAAATGATCAGAATGTATTGAAATTCCCATTGCAGTACTAAGACAACCATCAATTCCACTCACCCCCCTGTTTGAGAACACTTCTATGTTGGGTTTCAGACACGCGATAAGATTTGCCAATCTGACCGGCATGCTGTTGGCAAGGTGAAGACCGGCCCTGTCAGGAAGGGAATGTATAACCTCATGAACTGCCTGGAGTTCAGAAAATTGAAGGTTTGAATCGAAAAATTCCGTGATGCTTTTATCAGTATTTTTTTCCTCAAAAATCCAGTGGTTGAGGTAATCACTCGATCTGGTATTTTCAAGAAAGTGTCCTAAGGCCTTTTGGAAGAACACATCTGGTTTTAATCTGATTCTGTGGCTTAAGCAGCGAAAAGTATCTGGGTGATATCCTGCCTCTCGGATATCCCAGTGATTGGCGGGCTGTGCATTCCGGAGAAAATTCTTTAGATTTCTTGAAATAACACTATTGCCAAAGGTGATCAGTAAATCTGGTTGCAGCGTTTTTTTCAGCTCAATATTTTTGCTCAGGATCAAGTCATGATGTGTAATGGTATTATTATCCAGACTATGGATATTTGCAATGGCATCACCTATCAAAGGGATCCTGTATTTTTTAGTAAATTCATTCAGTACTTTATTTCGATCAGGATCCAACCTGGATTGTCCTGCAACTAACATAATATTGCGGGATCTGCTCCAGATATCCTTTAGTTTATTCCAGTATTCAGTACTCAAATCACCAGTATTCCCCGTAGTATCAATAATTTTAGGATTACTATTGAACAGGTATTCATCCGCATCATCAGGGTAAAATGGTTCCCGTATTGGGATGTTTATATGGACAGGACCCTGACAAGGATCCATCGCTTTATTCATGGCTTCATTGATAATTCTGTCAAGATGCCAATAGCCATCTTGCTGCATCTGATCTGACGGTAAATTGAAAAATCCTTTGACATGCTTCCCATACAGGTTTTCCTGGTGAATAGTCTGTCCGTCTGCCTGGTCAATCCATTCAGGGGGTCGGTCAGCTGTGAAAACTAATAGTGGTATATTCTGATAAAAAGCCTCAGCAATAGCAGGATATAAATTAATGGCAGCAGTACCTGATGTACATACTAAACCTACCGGTCGGTTCAATTTTAGTGACATACCTAATGCAATATGCCCTGCGGAACGTTCATCCGGTATAACATATGTTTTAATATTCGGATGTCTGGCGAAAGCTATGGTGACTGGTGCTGATCTTGAACCGGGGGATATGATAATATGTTGCATACCTTTAGTATATGCAATCTCAGCTAATCGTATTGATATGGGAATAATACTATTATTCATACCAGATAAAGATCATACAGCCACCAGTTAAATATTATATTATTCAGCAATTCAAATTGTTTATATCATTAACCATTTATCAAAGCATGATAGATATAGCAATATTAGAAAATTAATCTAACCCTACATCATAATTACACATAGAAATTTGAACTTTCCATGATTTTATAGATTTACATTGAAACTTAAATATTAGAATTATTCAATTATTACAATTTTACTATACACTTTCTTTTTAATTCGTTATACAGTATGTTTACCCACATGTTTGACCTTGGTTCGGTTTATGATCATTTGAGTATATGTTAAGCCGGTTGAAAAAATACTATCTAATTTTTATAATTCAATCATTCTTTGTTATTGATTCCTGGGCTCAGAGTCAGATCTTATCAACCAATCCTCCAAAATTGAAATGGTATCAGATCAATTCCCCTCATTTCAATATTTTGTTTGAAGGAGGGTTCCTGAAGGAGGGCCAGCGTATCGCGAATACAATGGAGGAATTATACAAACCGGTAAGCCAGAGTCTGGGTGTTACCCCAAAAAAGATATCGATAATTCTTCAAAACCATCATTCTATATCCAATGGATTTGTATCACAGACTCCGAGAAGATCTGAATTCTTTACAATGCCCACACAGGATTATAATTTTGCCGGCCTGTTGGGCTGGATGGACCTCTTGTCAGTTCATGAGTTCAGGCATGTAGTTCAATTCGATAAAAGCATCACAAAATTTAATAAGGCCGTTTTTTATGTGCTGGGATATAATGCTTCCAGCAGTCTGGCTCATCTGGCTGTTCCTGAATGGTTCTGGGAAGGTGACGCAGTAGTAATTGAAACAGCCCTTACCAGAGGGGGTAGAGGCAGGATCCCGAATTTTGGCATGTTAATGAGAACCAATACATTGGAAAGGGGTTCATTTAATTATTATCGTCAATATCTAAGATCCTTTAAGTACCAGATTCAGGATCATTATACTTTTGGATATTACATGACCAGCTATTTAAGAAACCACTACGGTGAAAAGATCATTGACGAGACAACAAGGCAGACCTGGGCCTGGCCTTTTATCCCATTTCGGTTCTCTAATAGAATAAAAAAATACAGTGGCAAGAGCCTGTTGCAGAATTATAAATCGATGATGATTGAGCTTGATAGTTTATGGCGTGATCAAATAGATCAGAGGACCTTAACCAGGTTCAACCAGGTTAATTTCAGGTATACCAAAGCGTATTCTGATTACGCTTACCCCCATTACCTGAATGATGGATCTGTTATTTCATTAAAATCCGGGATCGGTGATATACCCACGTTTGTACAGTTTGATGAAGCCGGTAAGGATAGAAAGCTGTCAGTCCCTGGAATAATAAACGGTACGGGCATGCTATCTGTTGCAAATGATATTATAGTCTGGAATGAAATTGAATTTGATCCGAGATGGGGAAACCAAACCTATTCTGTTATAAAGATCTATGACCTGAAGCAAAAGAAATTAAAAAGAGTAACCCGGAAGAGCAGGTATTCTTCTGCAGCATTATCTCCTGATGGAAAAGTGATCGTAACAGTCGAAACGACGCATGACTCAAAACATAAAATAGTTATCATAGATACGGGTACAGGAAATGTGATTGGAGAGATCCCCAATCCTCAGAATTATTTTTTTCAAAATCCAAGATGGTCTGATGATGGCAACAATATTGTAGCAATTAAGCAATCAAAAACTGGAAAAACCATTTGGATCTATGACCTGGAAACCGCTGCTGAAGAGGATCTCTGGGAATTAAATTATGAGAATATAGGGTATCCTGTCATGTTTAAGAATTACGTATTATATAACTCTCCACTGGACGGTTTGGATAATGTATATGTAATAAATATTAATACCAAAAAGCGATACCGTGTAACTTCCGCAAAATTTGGATCTTATAATGCCGCTGTTTCCAGCGACGGGGAAAAGATACTGTATAATAATTTTACGAAAGACGGACATGATGTCGTCGAAATAGATTTCGATACTTTATCCTGGATCCCGGTTGATCAGATAATTCCTGAACCCGAAAATTATTTCAAACCAATTGCCTCACAGGAAGGTAATATAAACATTATTGATAGTGTTAAAAATGAATCATATCCTGTTAAGAGGTATCACCTGGGAGCGAAGGTTCTAAATCCTTACAGCTGGGGCCCAATTCTTGAGTCAACCAATCTGGACTTATTTGTGGGTATAAGTTCAAGAGATATAATGAGTACCTCAATACTTAATCTTGGCTATCAATTTAATGCAAATGAAGAAACCGGTCGGTGGATCGGTAATTTTAGTTATCAGGGGATCTATCCGGTATTGAATGCTCAGGGATACATCGGCGACCGGGCAGTGACCGAACGATTTCCTGTCCGCGATGATGCTGGTAATATCGTAGGAGACACCCTTTCTCGGGTTACATGGAATGAAAGGGGATTTCTTCTTGGAGCCGAACTACCCTTTAAGTTAACCCGATCCAAATATATTCAGGACCTTAAAATGGGTTACAATTACAACTACAGTTATGTGAAGGACTATTTATCTTTCGAATCATTAAGATATCCGGATATGCAGGGGGATGGATCTTTGTTATCCAATGAATACTATTTCTCGTACAGGAGAATGTTAAGAACGAGCAAACGTGATCTTTATGGGAAATTCGGCCAGTTTCTATATCTACAATACGAACATACACCATGGGAAGCCAGCAATTATGAAGGTGAAATGTTTGCCGCTCAAATGCGTCTATTTTTTCCCGGTTTGTTTAAACACCATTCATTAAACTACAGGATAGGATATCAATGGCAAAATTACGATAGAACCAATAGTGATATATACCTATTCAGTAGCCCTATCTTCTGGACAAGAGGATATCCCTACAGGATCTTTGATAATTATCTGAATAATTCCTTTAATTATGCATTCCCGGTGATTTATCCGGACCTTCCTATATGGTCCTTGTTAAATATACAAAGGATATATACTAATTTCTTTTTTGATGTAGGCAGGGGGTATATCTATGAAAGGCCTGCCGAAGATATTCCCAGGCAAATTAATTACTATAGGTCAGTTGGAGTTGAGGTATCCTTTGATTTTAACCTAATGAGGTTTTTGTCATTATTCAATATAGGTTTCAGATATGTTTATGCCATGGATAATGAAAACGATCCGCATCAATGGTCTATATTGATTGGTGATTTTGGATTTTAGAAATAAATTAAATTATTCTACCATTAGATAATTCCCATAGTATATTTGAATAAGGGAATAATTAAATATATTTTTGCCTTCTTAAATCAAGAAAAATATGGCTGAAGTTATACGTATGCCCCGGATGAGCGATACCATGGAGGAAGGTGTGATCGCTTCGTGGTTAAAGAAAGTTGGAGATGAGGTTAAGTCAGGAGATGTCCTGGCCGAAGTTGAGACTGACAAAGCAACCATGGAGTTAGAGGCTTATGACGATGGGGTATTATTGTATATTGGTGTTGAGGATAAGCAATCGGTACCTGTTGATGGTGTATTGGCCGTAATAGGAGAAAAGGGTGAGAATATTGATGATCTTTTGGCTGAATTGAAATCTGAATCTTCTAAACCTGAGTCCAAAAAAGAACCTGAAATTTCAGAGGAGGCGGTTCCGGAATCAGAGGATTTGCCTGATTTTGATTCCTCCGAAATTAACGCATCTCTTATAACCATGCCTAAGATGAGTGATACAATGAATGAAGGTACCATCGCTGCATGGCATAAGAAGGTAGGTGATTCAGTAAAATCTGGAGATATACTTGCTGAAGTTGAGACGGATAAAGCCACCATGGAACTTGAAGCTTATGAGGATGGGACTTTGCTATATATTGGTGTTAAGGAAGGAGAGTCAGTTGCTATTGATGGAATTATCGCTGTCGTTGGTGAAAAGGGTGCAGATTATCAAAAGCTCATAGAGGCTGAATCCCGTAAGGCAAAAACTACAGTTTCTGAATCAGATTCCTCAACCTCAGAACCAGTAAGCGCTCAGGCAGCTGAAAGCTCGCAAAAGGTACCTGATGTAGAAAAACCAGAAGCCAAGAAGGAGTCAGTGAAGGAAGCCAGGCCTGATGGAAAGATAAAAGCATCACCTCTTGCAAAAAAGCTCGCCAAGGATCTGGGCTATGATTTAAGTAAAATCAATGGGTCAGGAGATTTCGGAAGAATTATTAAAAGGGATGTTGAAGCATATACACCTTCAGCAGAAGAGCCAGTATCAACCAGTGCTTCTACGCCAGGTGAAAAATCAGTTCCTGTTCAGTTACCACAGATCGTTGGAGAAGAATCTTATGAGGAAATAAATGTCTCTCAGATGCGGAAAACTATTGCGAAACGTTTAGCTGAGAGTAAGTTTACCGCACCTCATTTTTACCTCACGATGGAGATTAATATGGATAAGGCCATCGCAGCAAGGAAAAGCATGAATGAGGTAGCTCCGGTGAAAATATCATTTAATGATCTCGTATTAAAGGCTGCAGCTTCTTCTTTAAGAAGACATCCTAAGGTAAACGCATCCTGGTTGGGAGATAAGATCCGGTTCAACCACCATATTCATATAGGTGTTGCTGTGGCAGTAGATGAAGGACTTCTGGTACCTGTTGTCCGGTTTGCAGATAATAAAAGTCTTTCTCATATATCAGCTGAAGTTAAAGAACTGGGGGAAAAGGCAAGAAATAAGCAGTTACAACCAAATGAATGGGAAGGAAATACTTTTACTATATCAAATCTCGGGATGTTTGGAATTGAAGAATTTACAGCCATCATTAATCCACCTGATGCCTGCATACTTGCGGTAGGTGGCATCAAGGAAACAGCAATCGTGAAAGATGGACAACTAGTCCCTGGAAATGTAATGAAAGTTACCTTGTCCTGTGATCATCGTGTGGTTGACGGGGCCACAGGTGCCGCATTCCTGTCGACCTTCAAAGAGATTCTAGAAGATCCGGTTAGAATATTGATTTAATGACATTATTACACCTATTATTAAGGTCCACCTGACAAATTGGACCTTTTTTTATCTCCGGAACGGTTATTGAAGTGATTAACTTAAAAAGATATGGCTAAATACAAATCCACCACAGTTATTGCAGTAAAGCACAAAAATAGTATCGCTATTGGCGCTGATGGACAAGCAACCTTTGGAAATACGGTTGCCAAAAGTAATGTTAAAAAAATTCGGAAATTACTTGATGGCAAGATCCTTGCTGGATTTGCAGGCTCTACCGCAGATGCATTTACGCTTATTGAGAGGTTCGAGGAAAAGCTCAGTGCATATGGGGGAAATATGAAGCGTGCGGCGATTGAATTAGCTAAGGACTGGCGGCTTGACAGAGTCCTGCGACGTCTTGAAGCCATGCTTATTGTTGCTGATAAACAGGAAATACTGATGATCTCAGGAAATGGAGATGTAATAGAACCTGATAATCAGATTGCGGCTATCGGATCGGGAAGCATGTATGCACTGGCTGCTGCAACAGCATTAAAAAAGCATAGCCCGGACCTTAGCGCTAAAGATATAGTTGAGGAAAGTCTTAATATTGCTGCTGATATCTGTATATATACAAACAATAATCTTATCGTAGAAACCCTCTAATCGATTTGATTTATACTTCTATCTCTGGATATCAGACAACACTTTTTTCCAAATCCTCAGATATTTTTATTCGGCCAATAGTAAATAATTTCCTCTCTTTATGATTGCAATATGTGCACTCATAATACTTCATCAATTCACCCTTTTCAATGGTAGTCGGTGAGGTAAGAATTTCTTCTTTAACCACCTTCAATGTTTGAAAATTGCAGTTCTCACATTTTTCAGCATGTAGATGGCCATCATATTTCTCGATCTGGGTGTATTTGGATTCTTCATCAATCCATACATCATAATCCACAGAAAAAACTTCCTCCTCCGCTTGCATACCTTCCGATAGATAGACATCCTCTTCTTCTTCACTAAGAAGTTTCATAGGCTTGCCCGTGTTCGGCGATTTTCTAGGTGTATACCTCAATTTATGAAGTTTCTTTTCAAGAATTGAAGGATAATAAATTTTCAGTACATTGTACACCACGACAAGAAAGATCGAAGCAAATATCAAGGTGCCTAGTAACCTGGCAATAAAAATTCCAGCCTCAACCTGCACTTTATCGCCAAAAAGGGAATTAAGAAAAAACCAACCTGATATCACTAAAAGATATCCCCCAATCATCAAGAAGTTGATCTCGTTGAGATTGACGAAATCGTATTTTGATTTGGGATCCTTTATGGTCGTTAGCCTGGCAAAATAAAACAATAAAACAAGAAAGCTAAGCGCTATGCTGGCTGCGGCACCAAATTGCATCCAAACTTTCCATGATTGAAAGAATAAAAGTATACCTGCATTCATATTCATTTAATTTAGATTAAACAAAAAAACTTTGGGCACATCTTCCCGACTATAAATACTAACAATAGAGGAAAGGTAAACCCATAATAAAAATTTTTTTTCAATGGATACTTAAATATCTTAAAAAATCAGTTTTGTTTAATAACTGATTACATGATTATGGTTAAAAATCATCGGGCTTCTGAATTACTCTTAAAATCACGGTATGCTTATCTCCGTCATCATCAATAATATTAGCTTTCAAAATCGGATTGTCAATTTCCAGATTATGCTCAAAAGATCGAATCTCACTGTTTTCGAGTTTTTCATTAATATTTTGCTGAAGAGATTCGATCACATTGACGAATTCAACTTCAAGAGGGCTCGGGTTATATGATTTTGTTTTCATGATATTTTAATTTGAACCTGGCTTTACCACCTGATAAGGGCTGAAGCCCATGTAAATCCACTTCCAAAAGCAGCCAGACAAACGAGGTCGCCTTTTTTAACCGTACCCGCCTGAACAGCTTCACTTAAAGCAATTGGAATAGAAGCGGCGGTTGTATTACCATATTTTTGAATATTATTCCATATTTGTTCATCCTTCAATCCTAATCTTTTTTGCACAAACTGCGAAATACGAAGGTTGGCCTGATGCGGAATGAGGAGCTTAAGATTGTCCAACGATTCACCCGATTTTTCAAAAGCCTCCATTATTACCTCTGGGAATTTTACTACTGCATTTTTAAATACAAATTGACCTTCCATATGAGGATAAAGCATGCCTTCATCAACCATTTTCTGGGTTACGAATACTTCTCCAAGAACATCTTGGGGAAAACCATAATTTATTTCTTCTTCGGTGTATTTCTGATAGTATCCACTATGTGCACCCGGACTGATAAATGCGAGTTTCTCAGCAAAAGTTCCATTGCTATGCATATGGGTGGTCAAAATTCCCCTGTTCTTATCTTCGGTGGGTTGTACAACAACAGCACCGCCCCCATCTCCAAAGATTACAGTCACATTTCTGCCCCTGGTACTGAAATCAAGTCCCATTGAATGCATTTCACCGCCAACAAGTAGTACGTTTTTATACATTCCAGTTTTGACAAACTGGTCGGCAACGGATAAACCATATACAAAACCGGAACATTGGTTTCTTATATCTAAAGCTCCTATCTCAGTGTTGGTTATACCCAGCTCCCTCTGAAGTAAAACCCCATTTCCAGGGAAATAATAGTCTGGGCTCAGGGTAGCGAAAATAATGAAATCAATATCTTCCTTATTTATCCCAGCATTTTCTATAGCCATCTCAGCGGCTCTGGCACCCATGGTAGTTGAAGTTTCTTCATGCTTTTTACCATATCTGCGCTCTTCAATTCCTGTCCTTTCAATGATCCACTCATTGGAAGTATCCATAACTTTTTCCAAATCAGCATTCTTTACGACCGTTTCAGGAACAAAGTGACCAACACCAGCGATTATGCTATTTTTCATATTTTATAAATTCAATTCAAAAATCTTTATCAAACTAAAAGTAAAACTTTTAATCTATTTCTTGTAAACATTTCGAGAAAAATCTTTGCATCTTCCTGTCCAGTTCAATCCCCCCTTTATTTGCTTCAGATAGATCCGAACATGCTTCGTTTAAATTTTTCAATTTCATATTTGTATACCCGGAATAATAATATAATTCAGGAAGATCAAAACCTTTTTGTTTGGCTTCATTATAATCCTGGATTGCTCGATCATAATCTTTTTTCTGAAGAAAATAATTTCCCCTTAGAAAGTAACCTTCAATTTCGTTTTGATTGATTCTTATTAATCGATTAAGGTCAGATTCAGCAGTTTCATAATTTTTTAATATCAGGTTTGATTGGGCTCGTTTCCGAAGTGCATCATAATTAGCGCTATCATTTAGTAAAACTTTATCGAGGTCATTCAAGGCATATTTATAATTTCCTGATGCCATATATGCCAGACTTCTTTGATAGTATATTTGTGGATTTTCAGGCCACAGGTTTATAGCATTATTGAAATCAGTTATCGCTAACTCATGCTTGCCCAATTCGTTATGTATGGTTCCTTTGTAAAAATATACATAGGCAAAATTTGAGTTAATCTTTAGACTTGCATCATAATAGTACAATGCACTGTCATAGTTTTTGCGTACATAATAAACATTGGCGATATTAAATTTTGACTTGAAACTTAAGGAGTCGAATTGTTCGGCAAGCCGGAAATATAACATAGCCGAATCATATTCAGATTGATTATAGTAGAGGTTTCCGATGTCAATTAAAAGGTCACCATCTGTTCCGTTGTAGGATAAAGCCTTATCGTATTCGGCCATCGCTCTCTTTAACATGCCCAGTTTATGCCTGGATTTACCCCTCGACTGGTAAATATAAAACATAAAAAATTCATGGTTCTTGTGTCTATTATCTGATTTTTTCAGATTAAGCAATATGTCTTCTGAGATATTCGCATACAATATACATTTCTGGAAATCTTCATAACGGTAGTATGATTCAACCAGCGAAATTGCCGCATTGAAGTCCTGTGGATCAGTCTGTAATTTTACAAGGTTATAATCGATGATCTCCTGTAATGAAACTTCATTGCTTGAATGCAATGGGATTTGCGCCATCATTCTAATTGACAATACAAATAGCTGTATGAACAGAATGATTGAGAAATAATTAATCCTATGTATTATTATATTCATCAATCAAATAGTGTATAATTACCATACTGATCTGAAGGTGGTACAGGTTTAATTATGTCTGGGTTATCAATTTTTATGTCTTCTACTACAGGAGATACCGGATGATGTTCTAAAAGTGCCCAGTCTTCAATTTCCATCATATCCATAAGTTTATCATTACTCAGGTTTATCCCTTGCAACCATTTCATCTCTTTACCAGATTCTATGATTACCGGCATAGTTCCACTTATTTCATTTACTGGTTTATAGGCTGATCGGGTAATCATCATAAAAGATATTACCTGAGTATTTTTATTATAGTCAGTAAGTTCATCCCAAAGACCAGCAAAACAGATAAGTTTTTTTTGCTTGGGAAATACTCTATATGGGATTTTTTTATCTTTTCCTACGTTTTTCCATTCATAGAATGCATCAGCCAATATAAGACATCGTTTAGAATATAATGACTTTTGCCAAACACTACTGGATTTGATTATATCAAGCGGTTTGTTATAAAGTTTAGGACTAATGCCTGTATCCGAACTTTTACTTGGCAAAAAACCCCATCTTGCCATTATAATCTCACGGGGATTACTATCTGTAATAATTGGAAGAAATTGAGAAGGGGCGGCATTATATCTAGGTTTATAATTATATGGTGATTTTACATTTAACCATAATTCCAGATCGGAGGGTAAGACAGTAATTGTATATCTATCACACATAATAACGACTATAGACTATTTTTAAAACTAATAAAACGCATTTTTATTTTACTTGGAAAGGAATTCCAATGATTTTATTTCATGATAGTATTTATTTTTATATCCGGACATCTTAAATCCAAGATGTCCTCCAAATGGCGGATAATCGTATTTTATAAAACCTGTATTAATATTTTCCGGATAACATTCCTGAGATAAAAATGGATCATTCCTGGCATTAATTATCAATGTAGGGACTGAGATTTTCTCCAAAAAATTTATTGAACTACATTGCGTATAATAATCCATGGCGTTTTTAAACCCATGTAAGGGAGCAGTATAGCGGTCATCAAATTCCATTAGATTGGTAATTTCTTTGATGCCTGATACATTGATTTCACCAGGAAATAGTAATGCCTTTTCCGAGATCTTTCTTTTGAGTGTTTTTAAAAACTTTCTTGTATATATCCAGTTTGATTTCTTCGATATTTCCAGGCAACTCTGATGTAAGTCAAGTGGTACCGAAACCGCAATAGCTTTTTCAATTCTTGGATTTGAAGAATTTTCACCCAGATATTTTAGAGTTAGATTCCCGCCTAAACTAAATCCTATCAAGTAGATTTTGGAAAGGGGAAATTTATATTTAGTTTTCTCTATGATGTATTCAAGGTCCTGAGTAGCTCCGCTATGGTAGGAATAAGGATGCCTGTTGAGGTTCCCTGAACATCCCCTGAAGTTCCAGGCGACACAATTAAAACCAGCATTTAAGAATATATTTATCATCCCGATCATATAGGGTTTCTTACTATTACCTTCTAACCCATGACTAAGAATTACTGTCTTTTTTGACCGAACATTATAAAAATCCAAATCAATAAAGTCTTTATCTTTAGTTGGCAACCTTTCTGAGGCATTCGAACCGTTATTAACCTTTCGAAATAAAGCGGGATAAATGGTTTCCAGGTGTTTGTTGAATAAATACCACGGTGGGCTATATGTCATATTTCCTTAATTAACTTCTTAATGGGCCTAAATATTCTAAATATTTTAAAATTATGAGAATTTTTTTGTTAAAAGTTCGTCAAAATCAAACATCAATAAAAATCCCGCTTCCTTGCTTTCGGCGAGCATGAAGCGGGACTAATACCATTTTGGCAATCATTAAGCCATTTTTGGCACTTACTACAAAAATGCTAGTAAGCAGGCAGTGATGTAATCACTGTCAATAAAGAACTAATAAATCCAACAAATAAAACTCCATCTAATTAATATTACGCTGACGGGGAAAAATGGTTTATAACCATCATTTTTTTGTCCTGTAAAATGTAAAATAGTCAACAAATATTACATCGGTAACTTTGAGGAATAATCTAATTATTTTGTTTGATAAATAATTGGTCTCTTTGAGGAGGTTGAACAAAAGCTACGCTGGGCGATCAGACCGGTTTTGATAACACCACATCAAAACCATTCAACCAAAAAGGGTAGTGCTTGGTTGTAAATCCCGCCGTCGGCGGGATTTACTTTTTTTACTCGAGTAATTGAATTTTTTTTATTGTCAACCCTTCATCATTAGGTATATATATAATTTCAGCGTAATCACTCCAAAGATTGATGTCGGTATTAGCTATCATATATTTATTATCCATAAAACCAACCAGGTGAACTTCCTCATATTCAATTTTCGCAATAATGTTCAGACATTTTCCTTTTGAAGAGATTACAGATGCAAGCGTGTAGTTCTCAATATCCTCTATTTTAAGTAAAACTTTCTGTGGTTTAATCCCATATAATGAATCAATCATGAGATAATGTTGAGGATCAGAATTAATCTGGGACTGAATCCTGGATTCGAATTCAGCAACAAGTTCTTCTAAAGAATGACGTGGACTGTAAACCTCATTGAAACAGCTTTGAACTAGATCACCAGTTATTTCTGTATCAATTAATTTGACTTGTTCAAAAATGACTTTTGATGGATACATTTTAATTTTGATTTACAAGTGTTGTTTGCAAACTCATACAATTGAACAAAAGATAATAAAAAGGGCCATATAATTTGAAATATATAGCCCTTTTTAGATAATACTTGAGATAAAATAATTATTTATTGTTTCAGATTATGTTCTTTAAGATATCCTTCGGCAATTACTGTCATATTGATGTTATCCCTGTTTACAACCATAGCTTCAAGAAGTATTGACTGAACCATTTTCTGGCCATTATTTGTAGTATGAATGGCTTCAGTTATTGGTTCTCCTTTTCCAACTTTTATTGCCAGATTTGCTGCAGTGATTGCAATGGCCTCAATAGGCTTATAGACAGTCATGGTCTGATATCCAGCCATTATATTCTGAATTGCCACAGTCTCGGCATCCTGTCCGGAAACCAGAACTTGCCCGGCCAGATCCTTTTCTTTGAGAGCCTCAATAGCACCCTGTGCCAGGGCATCATTTCCACATAGCACGGCATCTATTTTTTCATTTGCAGCTAAACACTTTTTCATTAACCGGTATCCTTCTTCGGAACTCCATTCATTAACGCATTCTTCAAAGACCAGTTTAATGTCGCCCTTTTCAATGAAGGGTTGGATAAATTGGGTCTGCCCCAGTTTTAGCATACGTGAATTATTATCCGAATCCGGACCGCAGATCACGGCATAATTGCCTACTGGACATCGCTTACTTAAATAATCAGACATTAATTCGCCGACCCTGGTGTTTTCAAAAGATACATAGTAATCCAGATCACAATTCTTAATTAACCTGTCATATGAAATGACAGGGACTTCATATCTGTGGGAAAGCTTAACAATAGCTGCAGCAGCTTCACTGTTAGCCGGAACAACGACAAGAACATCAACTCCTTTTTCAAGCATTGCTTTCGCCTGCTCAAATTGTTTTTTGATATCCCCCATGGCCGAATCCACCAGAATTTTACCACCCAGTTCTTCTGTTTTTTCAATAAACAAATCACGGTCACGATACCATCTTTCAGATGAAAAGTCATCAAGCAAAAAGCCGACCTTCACCTTTCCATGCTGACAATCCTGTAACAACAAAGCCAGCGGAATTAGAAAAAATATTAGTTTTATATATTTTGAGATCATGGTATTAATATTTTGAAATTGTTAAAAATCCATTCACCAATACCTTCCATTCTTAGAAATTATAATATATGAATTTTTTAATAACATTCAAAGGTCAGAATATCTTTATTATTCTAATATCAAGTAAACTATTTTCAAACTGAAATATGCAAACAAGAATATTCGAAAAAGGGCTTTAGGTCAAAATAAAGACGATTTTTGTTCGTTAAGTGTTTATAAATCATTATAATTGTACTAATTACACTTAACGATAATTTTAGTGTATACATAGATTTGAGGTTTGTAATTATTTTTTTATTCTTAGTTCAACTGACAAACTCTGTCTTTGCTCAAAAGAGTTTGAATGCTATTCGTATTGACAAGCAAATCAATGTGGATGGAATTCTGGAGGAGTCTTACTGGTCCATTGCAGACAAAGCCACTGACTTTATTCAAAGAAGTCCGGAACCTGGAGGGCGACCATCGCAACAGACTGAAGTTGCTGTATTGTATAACGATGCTTATATATACATAGGTGCCTGGTTATATGATGACAGACCTGATGGGATCCTTACTGAACTGACCTCTAGAGATCATGGTGGTAATTCTGACCGTTTCACAGTTTATTTTGACACCTATAACGATGATCTTAATGCTTATGAATTTTCTGTATCTGCAGCTGGGGTTCAAAGCGATGCCCGCATCAGTCCAGGTAGTTTCGACAGAAACTGGGATGTCGGCTGGTATAGTGATGTCAGCATTACAGACGAAGGATGGTTTGTCGAAATAGAAATACCCTTATCTGTATTGCGCTTTCCGGATACAGAAGTCCAGCACTGGGGGACTAACTTTAGAAGGATAATTAAAAGGGATAACGAATCTGTATACTGGGATGAGATCAATCCAAAAGTAAGTGGCTTTGTGAATCAGTTCGGAAATATGAGTGGCATCAAAAAAATAAAAACACCACTCAGGCTTTCTATAACACCGTATGTGTCAACCTACATAAACCGCCACACCAATCCCGAAACTAATATATCACAGACCTTTACGAATGTAAGGGGAGGCCTGGATATTCAATATGGGATCAATGATGCCTTTACATTAAATATGATGCTGATACCGGATTTCGGTCAGGTGATTTCAGACAATAATGTATTAAATCTTGGACCTTATGAAGTATACAATGAAGAGCGCCGACAATTCTTCACAGAAGGGACAGAATTGTTTGATAAAGCTGGTATATTTTATTCGAGGAGGATAGGCGGGAGACCTATTGGATTCGATAATGTTGAAGATCAGTTAAGAGAAGGAGAAGAAATTGTCCGAAATCCTGTTGAATCAAGAATAATAAATGCTACCAAGATCACAGGAAGAACGAGATCAGGCCTGGGGATTGGTTTTCTAAATGCGATTACTAACAAAAGCTATGCAACGGTAAAAGATTCCAGTGGAGTTGAAAGGGAAATCCAAACCGCACCATTAGTAAACTACAATGTAATCGTTCTTGATCAATCCTTAAAAAACAACTCCTTTGTCAGTTTTACAAATACAAATGTCACCCGTGGTGGGATTTATTATGATGCTAATGTTTCGGCGGCTAATTTCAAGGTGGCTGATAAATCCAATACCTATGCTGTGGGAGGGACAGCAGTTCTGTCACACCGCTACGATTTTCCCGAAGAGGGAAATGATACGGGATTTAATACTAATTTCTGGCTGGGTAAGACAAGTGGTAATTTTTTATACCGCCTGAGGCATAGGCTGGAATCAGACAATTATAATCCAAACGATATGGGATTCATTCGGTCTCCGAATGATCACAGTACTTCTGTAAGTCTTGAGTATGTTGAATATGATCCTTTTTCAAAGTTCCTGAACTTTGACGCTGAGGTACAGGTAAATTACAGCAGATTATATAATCCGAATGTATTTACTGGGATAAATATTGAGTCTTCCGTCAGAGCAACCTTTACAAATTTCCTGACTACCCGCATCTGGTATGAATTCTCTCCGGTAGAGCGAAAGAATTTTGATGAAACACGAACATTCGGCCGTTTTGTCCTTTATCCAACATATCACAGCACAGGGATTTCAATGTATACGGATTCCCGGAAAAGATTCAGGATTTCAGGTTGGGCATACTATGCACTGACTTCAGAAGCTCAACGAAATTCTATGTCAGTCAGCCTTGCTCCAAGGGTGAGAGTAAATGATAGATTATCCTTATCTACCAGCATAACCGGGAGGAATAGCAGTAATAGTGTAGGATATGTTTATTCCGATGAAGACGAGATAAATTTTGGTGTTCGAGATATCAGGACGATAACGAATGTGTTTACAACCAAATTTTCTTTTACTAAAGATATGGATATCTACTTAAGGATGAGGCATTATTGGTCCAGCGCACAATATAATGAATATTTGAAATTAGAGGAAAATGGACGACTTGGGCCAACAGACTATAATTCTTCTCATGATGTTAATTATAATGCGTTTAATGTAGATATGGTATACAGGTGGATCTTTTCTCCCGCCAGTGAATTCAGTATTGTATGGAAAAGCAGTGCGTTGAACAACAACGATATAGTCGACTATAATTATCCAAATAATTTTGTGAATTCATTTGATGCACCCAGGGATAACAGTATTTCATTTAAGGTACTGTATTACCTCGATTATTTAATGTTAACAAGACTTAAGAAATCCAGGATGTAGATCGGTACTATACTAACCGGTTTATCCTTAGATATCTGAGAGGATTTTCCAACCAAACCTATCAGGATAAATCAGAATTTATTTATAAATTTCCTTAATTATCCTTATAATTGATAATCAATAATTTTATTGTGTCTTTTACTGTTTCATACCATGATGGAACTTTTTAAACTTAACATATTATATACATTTAAATCCAAATTATTCTTATGACTAGAAAGATAAAAATGGGTATGATTGGGGGTGGAAGAGGTGCATTTATAGGAGCTGTTCATCGAATGGCTGCCGGAATAGATGGTCAGATTGAATTCGTTGCGGGTGCCCTAGATGTAAATCCTGAAATTGCCATTCTTTCCGGCCAGGACCTGTATCTAAGTCCGGATCGTACCTACGGAACATACCAGGAAATGATCGAAAAAGAAAGTAAACTTCCTGATGACGAACGAATTGATTTTGTAAGTATTGTAACCCCGAACCATGTGCATTTTGAACCTGCAAAGTTAGCCCTGGAACATGGGTTTCATGTAGTTTGTGAAAAGCCGATGACTTATTCATATGAAGAAGCCCTCGTTCTTGAGAAACTTGTTGAAGAATCAGGGTTGATATTTGCGCTAACCCATACTTACACGGGTTACCCTATGATTAAACAAGCCCGGGAAATGATCCAGTCGGGTGTATTTGGAAAAATCAGGAAGGTAGTGGTTGAATATCCTCAGGGATGGCTTTCAACACCACTGGAAACTACCGGTCAGCAGCAGGCTTCGTGGAGAACAGACCCTAAAAAATCAGGAAAGGCCGGATCGGTTGGTGATATTGGAACCCATGCAGAGAATCTGGCGGAGACTATAACTGGATTAAAGATTGTTGAGTTATGCGCCGATGTTACAACATTTGTTGAAGGTCGACAATTAGATGATGACGCAAATGTTTTAATTCGATTTGATAATGGAGCCAAAGGGGTATTGCATGTTAGTCAGGTAAGTGCCGGTGAAGAAAATCCCGTAAATATCAGGGTATATGGCGAAAAAGGAGGGATACAGTGGCATCAGCATGATCCTAATACCATGTATGTTAAATGGCTGGATAAACCCATGGAAGTATATCGGACCGGAACCGGTTATATGGGTAATATGGCTCAGGCTCATTCCCGAACACCTGCTGGTCATCCGGAAGGTTATCTTGAAGCCTTTGGCAATATTTATCGGAACTTTGCCAAAGTTGTACAAGCTAAACTTGATGATTCGGAGCCTGCTCCGGAATATCTCGATTTTCCAACCGTTCATGACGGAGTTAGAGGAATGCGTTTCATCGATGCCGTTATTGAATCAGGAGAGAGAAATGCTGAATGGATTAAATTATAACCAAAAATATTGAACAAAATGAAAGGACCAGGAATATATCTCGCACAATTTATGGGGGATGATCGGCCGTATAATAGTCTTGAGAACATATGCAGATACATGGCCGGACTCGGATATGTTGGCGTTCAGTTACCGGCATGGGATGGAAGATGTGTTGATCTTAAAAAACTTGCTGAAAGTAAAGACTACGCCGATGAAATAAAAGGCACTGTAGAAAGTACCGGCCTTGAAGTGACTGAACTAGGCACCCACCTCCAAGGTCAGTTGGTTGCGGTTCATCCCGCCTATGATATTATGTTCGACGGATTCGCCCCGCCTGAATACCATAAAAATCCCAAGAAGAGAACAGCATGGGCTGTTGAACAGATGATGTATGCGGCTGAAGCCAGCAGGAACCTGGAGCTGAATGCGGTAGTCACTTTTTCGGGTGCCTTATTATGGCCCTATATGTATCCCTGGCCACAAAGGCCTCCGGGGTTGGTTGAGACTGGATTTAAAGAACTCGCTAAAAGGTGGGAACCAATATTGAATAAGTATGATGAATGCGGGGTTGACCTTTGCTATGAGATCCATCCGGGAGAGGACTTACATGATGGTATAACCTTTGAAAGGTTTCTTGAAGCCACAGAAAATCATCCAAGGGTGAATATGTTATATGATCCGAGTCATTTTGTGTTACAACAGTTAGATTATATACAGCATATTGATCTCTACCATGAATTTATCAAAATGTTCCATGTAAAGGATGCTGAATTTAATCCAACGGCTAAATCTGGTGTTTATGGCGGATATCAGGATTGGGTTGAACGACCCGGACGGTTCAGGTCCCTGGGTGATGGCCAGGTTGATTTCAATGACATTTTCTCAAAGCTGGCACAATATGATTATGATGGCTGGGCGGTGGTCGAATGGGAATGTTGTCTCAAAAATCCGGAAGATGGAGCCCGGGAAGGAGCTGAGTTCGTGAAAGATTATATGATCCGAAAGACTAAGAAGACATTTGACGATTTTGCTTCCGCTGGATCTGATGATGAAACCAACAAGAAGATTTTAGGAATTTAATATTTTCAGGTGTGCCAGGTATTTCCCAGGTGTACTTTTTCATTTCAATAATTTCAGATGCAGAATTAGGTTCTTAGGCAGAATTCTGTTCTGATCCATACTACTGATTATCTCGGATGGACAAGTAATATGAGTGATTACTCAGAAGTATATATTAACATTCTTATCTTGTTGATATAGCTTTAACTTAATCCTGATCTTTTAGATGATGTCAACGGATTTCAGAAACAGAACTTAATTCACTACAAGTTTTTCAGATGTATTTCCATATGGAGAGTAAACTTCAATAATGTATACTCCGCTGGCAAATCGCCTGTTCAGTGAAATCTTTTTATCCAGATTTTCGAGAGGGATATTTTGTTGATAGATAATTTCTCCTGTGATGCTTCTTATGATCATGTAGGTATTATTATTTTCTCCTTTTAACAGGTCCGGGTTAACGATGAGGTTTACTTCTTGGTTTACTACAGGGTTTGGATAAGTCTTCATCATGGGGCCGGTTTCTTCATACTGGACCATGATGTGGCTGTGGCCTTATTGTCACCGGTAGGAATAGTACCGTCTGTTGTTAAACTAATTGTATTATCTCTAATATATCTAATAGGAATGAAAAACACTGTCCGAGATCCATACTTCTCTATTTCTACAGCAACACCATCTATTGTCGCACTTGTAGGAATGGTAAATCCAAAATTTGTAACAATTAGTACATCAGAGACTTGTCCACTATTTACGGATACTGATGCGTAGGTATTGTTGCTTAATATGACATTAGTTAGATTTGACCATGGCTTCGTCACACCGATATTTGATGCAGTACCAGGGCTACTCGGTCCGGCAGTTTGACCAATTATCTTATTGTAAGGTATAACGGCAACTAATAGAAATGATAAGATTAGCTTTGGGCTCAAACATATAGCAAGGGTATTGAACAAATATTGGCACTTGATGTATAAAAAATAACTGGAATATCAAAAACGAAAATTGTAATTCACTTTCAGGAGAGCAGAATTTTCAGAAAGCAGGAACTGATCCCTGCTGGTAGCAGGTAAAACCAATGAATTCCAAACGAAGTGGATTTCATTTCCAGGTTTCAGGATCCACTGAAACCTGGACTGCCAACCCCAGCTTTCGGACAGGTTATCGTATTGCACAAAGTTTGTCAGGGTAATGTCAGGGCTGAAGTAAATGTCTCCCTTAATCCGGTAAACATTTACTGTAAAACTTCCCCGGGAAAGATCTACCTTGTTGTGTTCGAATTCCAGACCTATAAAAACGGGTATTCCAATCTTTAATCCTGACTTTAATTCTATATCCATCCTTTTACCATCGAAAAAATTACCCCAGGAAATATCAGTAGAAACCCAAAACATTCTTCTGGGAGCTGTACTCAATTCTATTCCTTGCCTCCAGAATGAATAAGTTCCTGCATCGATCCATATAGAATCCCGGGGAAATATATGAAAATCTTCATAAAGGTATTCATAGGTATTGTTTAAGGAATACTCGGCTATTTCTCCTGACAGGAATTCAAACTCAGCAATTTTCAGGAAAATATCCCTTGTCTGAAGAGTATTGGCCATATCTGTAATATAATTAATAAAACCCCCGATATTAATTTTCATTATACCCCATTTATTTGGGCGTGGACCGAAAAATAAATTCGCGTAAGACTCCCGTATACCTGGTCGTGGGACAAACCCCAAACCCGAAAGATAGTTTTCCCCAATTTGCTGGTACCCCACTCTGAAGTTCAGAAAATCATTAGGATAATTGACCTCTCCACCAAAAGAATATTCACCCTCATCATAACCTTCAGTATTTGATTTTACCGCATAACCTGTGAACATAAGATTCTTATCTCCCCTGAAACTATCGGTTCCTATTTTGAAATCTATACCGGCAAGCCAGTTGCTTTCAGCGCCTATGGCATTTCCTTTGGTTCCTATCATGCCGATATAGGATTGCTTGCCAATATTGTGACTGACTCTGGCCACTGTAAAATTCTGATAGGATGAATCTGTTTTCTGGGTACTGTTTAAAGCTCCGATATTCCAGTTGCCTGCTTGTCCGATCATTTTAAGCCCCACAACAATAGGGATGGGATTGCCATTTTCATCAAGCCCGATCCTCCTTGAAAAATATGGGATCATCCTCTGCCCGTATCTGTTCCTGGAATCGGTATTAAATCCAAAATTAAAGTAATTCGCACCATCCAGGAAAAAATCCCTCTTTTCAGGGAAAAACAATGAGAACCTGGTCAGATTGATCTGACGGTCATCGGCTTCTGTCTGAGCAAAATCCGTATTTATGGTCAATGCGGCATTTAATCCACTTGAAATCTGATAAAACGCATCTCCGCCAACATTCCATTTAAAAGTATTCTCTTCATCTGTCTGTCTTTCAATTCCTACTAAAGCGTAAGGTTGGATATCCAATCCAAATCCTTGTGACATGCCTTTCATCCCCTTCATCAAACCGGCATCTGATACCTGGAAGTCGTAGGTATTAAGATTGGCAACCGGCCAGTAAGATCTCTCGAGGTTTCGCTTGATATGTCTTAATAATTTTAATCCCCACACATCCTGATCCGGTCTGAAATTCAGTGTTTTAAAAGGGATGGCCATTTCGGCATCCCAGCCATGATCATTGATCTTCGCTTTTCCTTCCCAGATTCCATCCCATTGCTTGTTGAATCCAGCTCCATTATCACTCACTAGCGCATCCCCGATAGATCCCAGTGGACCAATCTGAAACCAGAATGCATTTCTGCCATCCAGATATGTGTCGAGTATTACCTGGACACGATCATCCTCTCCTAAACTAATATCCCTGAGAAGTTCCTTAGCAGTGATCTTTTCCGGATCGTCAAAGCATTGAAACCCGATGTATAGGGTTTTTTCGTCAAAGCAGATGAATACTTTTGTTGGTTTGGTGATCGGGTCTCCGTTGTTTGGCTCTCTTTGGTAGAATTCATCGATATAGGGAGCTGTTTTCCAGACTGGATCATTCATGACTCCATCAATTTTGGGGGGATCATCAACTAAAAATACTTCAACACTTTTTTTTATACCCGATACGGTGTCCTCAACTTGATCAAGCTGGATCTGCCCTACGGAAATCTGCATTGAAAATACAATAATAAGTAAAATAAAAAATCCTCTTAGCACACAATCTTATTAAAAAATACCCAAAAATTAACAAGCCGAAAATAATGTCAGAATCTGTAGAAATTCTGATTATTTTAACCACTAAACTTATTACCTCTTTCTAATCTTACAAGTACTATATTATATCCGATTTTACCTATATATAATGATTTAAATCATATATAAAACCAAATGATATAATTGTCGGTAAAAAATGGAGATAACAGCTATTTAATATGAATAATTAAAAGCTTTTGCTATATTTAATCGCTTTCGACAAAATGATAATTAACTTTTTGATATAAAAATTAAGATATGAACAATTCCAGAAGAAAATTTATCAATAATACAGGCAAAATAATCACTGGTGCTGGTATGTTATCTTCTCTGTCCGCGGGGAGCGTGTTAGCCAAGAGCTTTTCTGGTGCAAATGATAAAGTTATTGTAGGGCTTATAGGTTGTAAAGGAATGGGATTTTCTGACCTGCAAACATTTCTTAATCAACCTGATGTTGAATGTGCTGCTTTATGTGATGTCGACCAGGGCGTTCTCGATCAAAGAACAGCAGATGTTGAAAAGAAGACTGGTAAGAAACCGGTTCAATACAAGGATTACAGGAAGTTGATAGAGAATAAAGATATTGATGTTGTAATTATAGGCACCCCGGACCACTGGCACTGTCTGCCCATGGTAGAAGCCTGTGAAGCAGGAAAAGATGTGTACTGTGAGAAACCTCTGGCCAATTCAATAGAAGAATTGGATATAATGGTCAAGGCAGCCCGTAAGTATGATCGGGTTGTTCAGGTTGGACAGTGGCAGAGAAGTGGTCCGCACTGGCGTGATGCAATGGATTTTGTTTTTTCAGGTAAGTTAGGAAATATTCGGACAGTTAAGACATGGGCATATCAGGGCTGGATGAAACCAGTACCCGTACTGCCTGATGAGCCCGCACCGGAAGGCGTGGATTATGATTTCTGGTTGGGACCTGCTACGAAAAGACCTTTTAACAGGAACCGGTTTCATTTTAATTTCAGGTGGTTCTGGGATTATGCCGGTGGTTTGATGACTGACTGGGGGGTCCATATAATCGACTTTGGATTATATGGCATGAAGGTAGACGCACCAAAATCAGTAATTGCTTCCGGAGGAAAATTTGCCTACCCTGATGATGCGTCAGAAACACCGGACACGCTTCAGGCTATATATGAATTTGATGGATTCACCATGATGTGGGAACACGCCACTGGAATTGACGGCGGACCTTATGGCCGCACACACGGTGTTGGATTCATAGGAAATAATGGAACACTGGTAGTTGACAGGGGTGGTTGGGAAGTCATACCCGAGAAAGAAGGGAATAAAGACAAAATGGAGAAAGTTCCTCTACAGAAAGGCGGTGGAAAAGATCTCGATTATCATGTTAAGAACTTTCTTGAGTGTATAAATTCCCGTGAAAAGCCTAACTGTGATGTTGCTATCGCAGCCAATACAGCCCGGGTTGCCCATATGGGAAATATTGCTTTTAAAACAGGTAGAAAGATTTATTGGGATAATTCAAAATCTGAGTTTGTGAATGATAAGGAGGCAAATGAATTGACTAAAGCAACATACAGAAACCCTTGGGTTTTGCCAAAAGTATAATAAAGTCGTAATATTACATATGGACGAATGATTAGGTACCTGTATTATTCGTCCTTTTTGTTTACTTTAAAATAGTTTGAACCAAAACATTCATCTTCAAAAGGTCGGGTTAACAACAGCTTTCTCCATCGTCGTGGCCAATATGGTTGGGACAGGGATATTCACAAGCCTTGGATTTCAAATTGCAGATATTAAGTCTGTGTTTGCACTGTTGATGTTGTGGGTGGTGGGTGGATTGGTTGCCATGAGTGGGGCTTTGAGTTACGGGGAACTTGCATCAAAACTGCCCAGGTCCGGAGGTGAATATCATTTTCTGTCAAAGATTTACCATCCTTTATTAGGTTTCCTTGCTGGATGGGTTTCATTTCTCGTAGCATTCTCGGCGCCAACTGCACTTGCCGCCATGGCAATGGCCAGTTATTCGAATGCATTTTTTGGTTCCGGGAATGAAATTTTCTTGGCCCTTGCAATTGTCATAATTTTATCATTAATACATTCCTTTAAAATAAGGTTTGGAGGGCAATTTCAAAGAATAGTAACTTTTCTAAAAATAGCTTTGATCTTGTTTTTCATTATAGCCGGATTTTTTGTGACTGACCATCAGACTTTACATCTGGTACCTGTGAAAGAAGATTGGGGCCAGGTATTCTCAGGATCATTTGCCGTCTCCTTAATATATGTATCTTATGCATTTTCTGGTTGGAATGCCTCTGTTTATATCACAGATGAAATTAAAAACCCAGCGAAAAACATCCCGAGATCACTCATATTAGGCACTTCGATTGTAATCGTTTTGTATTTCCTCCTTAATTATATTTTTCTTTATACAACTCCCATGGACGAAATGGAAGGAAAAATCGAGATAGGATTTTTATCTGCAACATATATTTTTGGGGATTCTGGTGGAAGATTGATGTCACTGCTCATTACTTTATTGTTGGTATCCACTGTGAGCGCCATGATATGGATTGGGCCACGTGTTACGATGGTTATGGGAGAAGATTATCCAATCTTAAAGTTTTTGTCAAAAAAGAACAGGTTTAATGTGCCCGTAGTAGCGATATGGGTTCAGACTACAATTACCGTAGTATTAATAGTCTCCTCAACCTTTGATAAAGTACTGGTTTATGCAGGATTTATTATGAACCTGTTTACCCTTTTATCCGTTATTGGATTGTTTATCCTGAGGATAAAACATCCGGAAATAAAAAGTAAATATCGTGTCACGGGATATCCGGTTACACCACTGATCTTTATTTTATTAAGTTTGTGGACCTTAACTTATTTATTAATTGACAGGCCTTTAGAATCGGTTTTGGGTTTAATAACGGTTTTTGCAGGCCTCATTATTTATTATTTAAATAAGATATACAGCCAAAAAATAACACAATGAAGATAAAAAAGCTTATCCCCATATTATTCATCCTAATCATTACTGGATCGTCTTTTACAAAATCAATTGCTCAGGATGATGGTAAACAAAAGGAGAATGAAGCCAATCAATACATGAACAGGAATAGTATTGAATCCCTGGTCAATGCATTTGATTCCCCGGACCGGGCGGAATGGCAGCAACCTGAAAAAGTGATAGCAGTGTTTGGAGATGTGAAAGGACAAAAAATTATGGACCTCGGAGCTGGCTCCGGGTATTTTACGTTGAGATTAGCAGCTAAAGGTGCGGATGTTATCGCAGCGGATGTAAGTTCCAGTTTCCAGGAAATCATTAGCGAGAAGCTTGAAAATCAGGACTTAAAGGAACTTTCAAAGAATATAGAATTACGTAAGGTGGAATATGATGATCCAAAACTAAAAAGTGAGGAAGTGGATGGAATATTGGTCGTAAATACCTGGCACCATATCGATAATCGGCGTTCCTATATGAAAAAGGCAATTAATGGAATTAAAGAAGATGGAAAGATCGTAATTGTGGACTTTAAACTGGGTGTAGCCGGCGGGCCTCCTGACAGTCATAAACTAGGTTTAGAAGATGCCATAAGTGAAATTGAAGGATTGGATTTTAGAGAAATCGTAATCGACACCCTTTTATTAGAAAGGCAGTATTTGATTATTGGTATAAGATAAATAAAATTTTCTAAATTGTTTTTATTTAATTTTTGATCCTCACCTACTTATCGGACTTCCCGGCCCAAAACAAATCCGCCGAATTCCGAAATTTTTGTGGAAACGTACATCTGTTCATTATTTTGAATACAATGTTCCAATAAAGACATGTCAGTAACTCTTATTAGCAATTTCTCATTATCATCCCTGTCGGAGATCTGGAAGTCTCGTTTTAGTTTATAAATTTTTAAATCGTTCGTATTAAACTTAGGGGCAAATTCTTCATGGGTGTACTTCAGTGTAATAAAAATCTCCTTATCGAATTTTATATTTTCTGGTTTAATAATCCAGATATTGTTGGAGAAAAATTCATCTTTTTGACAATTAAAAGGAAGTTTCACAATGGAAAGGGTGTTTTTTATATTGAATTCTGATACATATTCATTAAAGTCATCTTTACTGAAAGTTAAGATCAGATTATTATCTAAAGTTGTGACCTGAAATTCATTGTCATCCTCAATAAATTGTAAGGCGCGATAACTTTCAAAAGGGGAAGGATCATTCTTTATGTCATTACAGGAGATAAAAGGCATACTCAAAAGCAGTATGCCGCAAAATAAAGCGGAAATCGGTTTGGCGTTTTTCATAATATTGAAGTTTGGGTTATAAATAGGATCCAATACGATGCAAATTCAAATCCTCTGGGTTAAAATCGGTTCAAAGAACGCTAATATGAGAAAAATAAAATTTCGGCATTATCCTCATTTGTACTATAAGCTAAAGGCCAGCACTAATCAAGGTAACAAAAAATTTGGCAAAAATCAAGTATTTCAAACAATTAGTTAGATGCTTGAATGATAAGGCTTAAATAGTAAAAATTAAAATGTTTAAATGCAATTATGGGATACTAAATGTGTCATATATTGCCAGATCACCTTCAGGTTCTTTTATTATGATTTTAATAATGTTGGAAAATTTGCACATTATTTAGACATTTGATTTGCTATGATGATTGTATTTCAGGTTGTATTTGTTGTTTTATTTCCTGCACTTGTTCTTTATTTAGAGCACCGCAACAAGCTGGTTAAGATAATTAGCCCGATCGTTATTTGCTACGCAACTGGTATTATTCTAGCGAATCTGCCTTTTTTGAACCTGGATAAAAATGTATATTCCGAGGTCTCAGTAATTAGTATCAGTCTTGCCATACCACTGCTTCTATTCAATTCCAATGTGCTTGATTGGGTCAATCATGCCGGGAAATCAATACTCAGTTATATCCTGAGCGTTTTTTCTGTTGTAGTATCAGCTGTTTTTTTTTACTATATATACCGGAACAGCATACCCGAAGCGTGGAGGATATCAGGAATGCTGATTGGTGTTTATACAGGAGGTACTCCTAATATGAGTGCTATTGGAATGGCATTTGACACCCCGAAAGAAGTTTATGTACTGTTAAATAGTTCGGACGTGGTATTGGGCAGTATTTACTTTATATTCATTATTACTTTTATTAAAAGGTTACTTGGATTATTCCTTCCTGATTACAAATCAAATATTCAAAAACAACCAGGTTTAAAAGTTGAATCCAGTAACAAAATTTCGAAACGTCAGCTGGCACTCAATATAATTATTGTATTGATGTTGGGCGTTATTATTCTGGGATTAGCAGCATGGATATCAATTACTATTAAGGGTGATATTGATGAGACATGGGTAATACTGGTATTAACCACATTGGGGATCGCGGCAAGTTTCATAAAAAAGATACAAAAAATCAAAGGATCCTATGAAACGGCATTTTATTTATTGTTGATTTTTTCGCTTTCCATAGGTGCTATGGCAAATATAAATGAGCTGCTTAGCAAAAGCTCTGATCTATTCCTGTATACGACCTTTGTAATGTTCACGTCGATCGTTCTGCACTATATACTCGCCTCCATTTTCCGTATCGATCGTGATACTGTAATTATTACATCCACCGCAGCAATTTATGGGCCAGCATTCATCGGTCCCGTAGCAAACGTCATTAAAAATAAAGAAGTGATAGTAACAGGAATCACAATGGGTCTATTGGGTTACGCTATCGGAAATTATATCGGTATCGGTGTTGCGATGCTATTGCGTTGAATTACATGAAAGAATTCTATCACGGGACTCATTATTCCGTTACAAATATAACTTTTATGAGATTATATTAGATATCGTGACCTTTAATAGGTTGGTGTTCCTTTGAAAACAGATGATTCTTCCAGGGAAACATATTTGCCCTGAAAGGTGATCCTGTCTCCCCAATTCCCACTAACCGTTACACGACCGTTACCATCCCCTGTAACAGATAAAAATATATCTACAATGCCCAATCCTGATCCCATGGCTGTCATGGTAATATTCACCGATTTGTTATCACTTGAGTGCTCGTATTTACCTATCTTTCCTTCCAGGGTAATACCTCCAACGCCATTCCAGCCCATAATCCCATTAAATGATAATTGAATTGTGGTTTCTTCCCCGACCACACTTACAAAATTTATTGATGGATCCATCTGGTAACTTTGACCCTGTTTGTCATAAACCATATAGGCTTCAACAACCCATTCCCGCTTATCAGCATATTCTTTGAAATTTTTCAAAGCCTCTTCACGTTTTCTTTTATCTTCTTCCTTTTTGGCTTTTCTCATGGCTTTTCTTTCCTCTTTGGTCAGGTCTTTAGTATCCGGATTTTCAGTCTGTGCATATCCTATATAACACATAAAAAAGAATAGAATGATAAAAAAGTGTCTGATTTTCATTTCCTAACTATTAGATTACAATCAAAGATAGATTTTTTTAACATCCTTTCACAGATAAAAAATTCCGATTTAACTGGAATTCTTCCGGTTGACTCCGATTCATAGACATTGATCCGATATTTGAAACAGGACTGCCGTATTTATAATTGTGTAGAGTGATAGAGGGGACGATTCATGGTAGTAGGTTTTGGGTTTTCGAGGCTGCTCCTTTTTGGAGCAGCCTTATTTTTTTGATACCATTGAAATCTCAGATAATAAGCCGGTAAACACACAATTTATTTTTCAGGATTTTTTGAAATAACCTAGATATAGAATTATATATCCTTTATTTTTGAACTGCTTTTTAGTAATTAAAATTTAATCAAAAATGAGGAAGACTTTTATAATTGTTGCATTATTCCTGATACCTGTAATTGTTTATTCACAGGGAGATAATGGATGGATAGACTTATTTAACGGAAAAGACCTGGATGGTTGGAAGCAACTTAACGGGAATGCGGAATATGTTGTGGATAATAATGAAATCATTGGGGTCTCAGTCCCAAAGGAACCCAACAGTTTTCTCTGTACAGAAAAAGATTATGGTGATTTTATTCTTGAATTGGATGTTAATGTAGAACCACCCCTTAATTCAGGTATACAGTTCAGAAGTTTAAGTGTTGATAACTATATGAAGGGCCGTGTACATGGTTATCAGTGTGAGATTGACCCAAGTAACCGGGCTTGGAGCGGAGGAATATATGATGAAGCACGAAGAGATTGGTTGTATAATCTCGCCAGAAATGAAAAAGGATCTGCGGCATTTAAGCCAGGTGAATGGAATACCTATAGAATTGAAGCTATTGGAAACCACATAAGAACCTGGATAAATGGCGTGATGTGCGCAAACCTGGTAGATAATGAAACTGCTTCTGGATTCATAGCCCTTCAGGTTCATGGGGTTGGTGATGATCCGGAGAAAATTGGTAAGAAAGTAAGATGGAGAAATATTCGAATTAAGACTTCCGATCTGGAAGCCAGCAGGTTAGCTCCCGATCCTGACGTATCTGAAATAAACTTTGTGCCAAATACACTAACAGAAACTGAAAAAAGATTAGGTTGGCGATTATTGTGGGATGGTAAAACAACCGATGGCTGGCGGGGAGCCAAACTTGATCATTTTCCGGAAAATGGATGGCAAATTGAAGATGGAGTACTCATCGTTCAGGAAAGTGGGGGAGGAGAATCAGAAAATGGAGGAGATATAGTAACCATTGATAAGTTCAGCAATTTTGAGTTGGAACTTGAATTCATGTTAACAGAAGGGGCTAATAGTGGAATAAAATATTTTGTAGACCCCCAACTCAATAAAGGAACTGGTTCAGGGATAGGACTTGAATATCAACTTCTGGATGATCGAGCACACCCCGATGCCAAAGAAGGTGTAGGTGGCAACAGGACATTGGCGTCATTATATGACCTTATTCCGGCTGTTAATTTATCAGAAGGGAATAATAACAAAAGATTTTATGGTATCGGCAGGTGGAACAAGGCCAGGATAGTAGTAAAAGATAATCATATTGAACATTGGCTGAATAATATAAAGGTGGTTGAATATGAACGAAGTACTCAGATTTACAGAGCCCTTGTAGCCAAGTCCAAATACAAAGTCTGGCCTGATTTTGGAGAATCTCCATCCGGACATATCCTTCTTCAGGACCATGGCAATACAGTACGTTTCAGAAGTGTCAAAATAAGAGAATTTTGATTTTTCTGCAAGTGCTATAACCTCATGATCATGAAAATTCAAACGCGAAGACTCATCCCTGGAATATTGATCCTCCTTATGTCGACCCAATTTGCATTTTCCCAGCGAACGGAAAAGATATACCTTTCTGGTAAGGGTTTTGATGACGCTGTAGAATGGGATTTTTACTGTACAGACGGACAAAAAAGTGGAGAATGGACAAAGATCCCCGTTCCCTCATGCTGGGAGCAGCATGGATTCGGGACCTATAATTATGGACATGACAAAGACGAAGAAAGAGGCAAGGAAAAAGGTATTTACAGGTTAACGTTTTTTGCATCAAAGGAATGGCGTGATAAGCAAGTCAATATTGTTTTTGAGGGATCTATGACTGATACTGAGGTAAAGATCAATGGCAAATCAGCAGGAGATATTCATCAAGGGGCATTTTACCGGTTTTCATATAATATTACTAAACTCCTTAAAACAAATTCCGAAAATGAACTTGAAGTTACTGTTAGCAAACATTCCTCAGATCCTTCAGTGAATAGTGCTGAGAGATATGCTGATTATTGGATCTTTGGCGGAATATTTCGACCGGTTTATCTTGAAATTCACCCAAAGCAACATATTGAAAGAATTGCGGTTAATCCTGCAGCGGATGGAAATTTTTCAGCTGAAGTATATCTGGCGAATATTAAATCTGCAAATAAATTAACGGCGAGAATTTTAGATCTTCAGGGGAAGCAGGTCAGTGAAGAATTTAGCAGTGTTTTAAGAAAGGATCTTACTAAGGTAAACTTGTCCACCAGGGTAGATAATATTAAACCGTGGTCTCCTGAATTCCCCAACCTGTATTTTGTCCAGATGGAATTGCTGCGGGATGCAGAAGTGGTTCACACCCTGACCGAACGGATTGGATTCAGAACGGTTGAAGTCAGGGAAAGAGATGGGATTTATGTTAACGGGGCTAAAATAAAATTTAAAGGAGTATGCAGGCATTCGTTCTGGCCTGAGACGGGTAGGACCCTAAATAAAGAATTAAGCATCCAGGATGTTCAACTGATGAAGGATATGAACATGAATGCGGTCAGAATGTCTCATTATCCTCCGGATCCACATTTTCTTGACGTTTGTGATTCCCTTGGATTATTTGTTTTGGATGAACTGGCCGGATGGCAAAGCGCCTATAATACAGAGGTGGGCAAAAAACTGGTAAAGGAAATGCTGGTTCGCGATGTTAATCACCCAAGTATTGTAATCTGGGATAATGGTAATGAAGGTGGGTGGAATACTGATCTGGATGATGAATTCAGCAAATATGATCCGCAGAAAAGGGAATTAATACATCCCTGGGAGAATTTTAGAAAAACGGATACTAACCATTATATCGATTACAATTACGGGACAAATGAATCATTTAATGGCAGTCAGATATTTTTCCCCACGGAAGTGCTTCATGGATTATATGATGGCGGTCACGGTGCCGGATTAGATGATTTCTGGAATCTAATGTGGAATAACCCCACTTCCGCAGGGGGTTTTTTGTGGGTATTTTCTGATGAATCAATAAAGCGGAGGGATAAAAATGGAATTCTTGATAGCGATGGGAACCACGCACCGGATGGAATACTTGGGCCATATCGAGAGAAAGAAGGAAGCTTTTATGCCATAAAGGAGATCTGGGCACCGGTATATTTTGAGGGAAAATATATAACGGAAGCATTTGATGGTAAATTTAAACTGGAGAACAGGTATCATTTTACAAATCTGAATCAATGTGAGATATCGTTTAAACTGGTGAGATTTAGAAAATCGAATGAAAATGCCGGCAATTATGAATTGTTAGACAAAAATGATATTGTAGCCCCCGATATCAAAGCAGGAAATTGGGGAATAATTGAGCTTGATCTGCCAGCCGACTGGAAAGAGGCAGATGCCTTGTTGATAACCATTATTGACCCGCACGGTCGGGAAATTTATACTTGGGATTGGCCAATACGATTACCTGAGGATAAATTGTCAGATTATTTTTACAAAGAAGAATCCTCATCCATTGTCCTGGGAGAGTCAATTGATGGATTCTTAAGTATGAAGGTAGGTGAGGTGGAGATTCATATTGATGAGGGCTCGGGTCTTCTTCAGAAAGTTATTAATTCTGGCGCTGAGATCTCATTTAATGGGGGTCCTGTACTGGCTGAAGGTAGTTCAGAATTTGTTGGTTATACTTCCGGCCAGGAGGGCAATTCTTTTGTTTATCAGGCCGAATACCAGGGAAATTTAAAATCGGTTACATGGACTTTAATGGGGAGTGGGGTCCTTAAACTTGAAGTGGTTTATATTCCCAATAATTATCAACCGTTTTACGGAATAAACTTCAATTACCCTGAAAATAAATTAAGTGGGATAAAATGGCTGGGAAATGGACCTTACAGAGTATGGAAAAATCGTCTGAAGGGAGGTGTTTTGAATGTATGGGAAAAGGAATACAATAATACTATAACGGGTGAAACATATAATTATCCTGAATTTAAGGGCTATCATTCAAATTTGTATTGGGTGAAAATATTAAATGATGAGAAACCATTTACCATATATACGAGTACTGAAAACTTGTTTTTGAGGTTGTTTACTCCTGGTGATCCAAAGGCAGATCCCCGCTTTACCAAGGTTAAATTTCCCGAAGGTGACATTTCCTTTTTACAGGGCATTCCACCAATTGGTACAAAATTTAAAGATCCTGATCGGCTTGGACCACAATCCCAATCTAATATGTACCGAAGACATAGAACGGATGCCGACCTCTTTATAAATTTATATTTTGATTTCAGATAAATTTAGCGCTTATAATTCATGATCATAGATTACAATATTAAGATTGAAGATTTAAAGGAAGACTTGAAAGTCTTCTGGAAATTATCGGGGGAAAAGATCCTTTCAATTGATAAATCTTTTGATCCTTCTAAGGGCGCTCCTGTTTTTACAGCCAAAGGTCAATATACCTCGAGGGGGTGGACCGAATGGACACAGGGATTTATGTATGGTTCTGCCATACTGCAATATGATGCCACAAGGGATGACCGGTTCCTGAATATTGGTCGTGATGGTACCTTGGAAAAGATGACAACACATGTAAGTCATATTGGTGTTCATGATCATGGATTTAATAATTTAAGCACCTATGGAAATCTTCTCAGGTTGATGGAAGAAGGAAAAATTGAACCTAATGACTGGGAAGCCAATTACTACAAGCAAGCGATTATGATCTCAGGTGCCGTGCAAGCCGCCAGATGGCAGGAAATTGCTGACGGAGGTTACATATACTCTTTTAACGGACCTCATTCGCTATTCGTGGATACCATTAGATCAGTTAGAATTCTTGCTGTCAGCCATTTGTTGGGTCATAAATTGCATGCAGAAAATGATAAAATTGTAAATCTCCTTCAGAGAGGGTTAGAGCACTGTTTGTCCACAGCCAAATATTCAGTTTTTTATGGAGATGGAAGAGACAGATACGATAAATGCGGGAGAACAGCGCATGAGAGCATCTTCAATGTAATGGATGGAACTTATCGTTGTCCAGGGACCCAACAAGGTTATTCTGGTTTTTCTACTTGGACCCGAGGCCTGGCATGGGCTATTTGTGGATTTGCTGAAGAGCTTGAACTGATTGATGCACTATCTGAAAAGGAACTGGAAATAGCTGGTGGCCGGCACAATATTGAAGAATTCATGGTTAAGGCCGCGAAAGCCACTTCCGATTTTTATATCTCTGAAACCCCGACGGATGGGATCCCTTACTGGGATACCGGAGCACCTGGCCTGGATCAGCTTGGTGAATATCTTGATGCACCTTCTAATCCATTTAATAATTATGAGCCAGTGGATAGTTCAGCAGCTGCGATCGCCTCCCAGGGATTGCTGCGCCTGGGCAGGCATTTTGAAGAATTAGGCCATTTTGAGGAAAGCAAGAGATATACACAAGCCGGTTTAACTGTTATAAAAACCTTACTATCAGATAAATATCTATCACTTGATCCTGCTCACCAGGGTTTGATTCTTCATTCAGTATACCATTATCCAAATGATTGGGATTTTATACCAGAGGGAAGCAAGATCCCACATGGTGAATCGAGCATGTGGGGGGATTATCATGCAAGGGAATCTGCAATATATCTTCAGAAAATATTGAATAATGAGCCATATTACACTTTCTTTAATAGCGTAATATAATTAATATATGGAGCAGGATCTTTCAAAATTATGTATACATACCATAACCACCAGGGATTGGACTCTAGAAACAGCCGTTGAAAAATATCTTGAAAAGGGAATTCATGGGATATCTGTTTGGAGAAATTATATTGAATCCAAAGACATGAGGGAGGTCAGGGATTTGTTGGAAAGCCATAACATGAAAGTTGTTTCACTGGTTCGGGGAGGATTTTTTACTGGTTTGACAAAAACTGAAAGAGACAAAAAAGTAGAGGATAACAAGGCCGCGATAGAGGAAGCAGCTTCCATAGGTGCAGAAATGGTTGTTCTTGTTTGCGGTGCCACTCCCGGACAATCAATGGAGGAATCCCGATATCAGATAAGGGAAGGTATAGAGCGCGTCCTGCCTTTGGCAGAAAGCAGCAATGTAAAACTCGCTATAGAACCTCTGCATCCGATGTATGCTGATACGCGTTCTGCCATAAATACTATGGATCAGGCGAATACACTTGCTGAATATTTTGAATCTGAGTATGTTGGAGTGGCTGTAGATGTATATCATATCTGGTGGGATGATAAGTTAAAGGATGAGATAATCAGGTGCGGAAAACACAAAAACCTGTTTGCTTTTCATTTATGCGATTGGCGTAATCCAACACAAGACATGCTGAATGACCGGACTATCATGGGGGAAGGCGTGATTCAGATCCAGAAGATAATTGATTATGTAAAAGAAGCTGGGTTCGATGGATATAATGAAGTTGAAATTTTTTCTAATCGCCATTGGGCAGAGGACCAGGATATATTCTTAGACAGAATAGTGAAAGCATATTTAAATTATAAATATTAAAAATATCATCATATGAAAACCATCATGGCAGGTATAATAATGAATGGTGTGACCGGTAGAATGGGGACGAACCAACATTTGATGCGGTCTATTGTTGAGATCATTAATCAAGGAGGAGTCAGGTTAAAGAACGGCAATACCATAATGCCTGAGGTTGTTCTGGTCGGAAGAAACAGGGAGAAGTTAAAAAAGCTTTCAGAATTATCGGGTCTGGCGAATTTTACAACAGATCTTGACGAGGTGCTCGGAGATTCTAAGTATGACATTTATTTTGATGCTCAGACTACCGGTCGACGGGAAATTGCCGTAAAAGAAGCGATCAGGAGAGGCAAGCATATTTATTGTGAAAAGCCATCTGCGACCAATCCACAGGCAGCGATCGAATTATATGAACTTGCTGAGAAGGCAAAGCTCAAAAATGGAGTTGTTATGGATAAACTATGGTTGCCCGGACTGATGAAGATAAAAGGCCTTATCGATCAGGGATTCTTTGGTGAGATATTATCTGTCAGGGGTGAATTTGGATATTGGGTTTTTGAAGGATTTACAGTTCCTGCTCAAAGGCCTTCCTGGAATTATAAAAAGGAAGAGGATGGGGGTATTATCCTGGACATGCTATGCCACTGGCGATATGTGCTTGACAACATTTTTGGAAAGGTAAAGTCCGTTTCCTGTATAGGAGCTACCCATGTTGATGAGCGAGTTGACGAATCGGGTAATGTATATAAAAGCACTGCGGATGATGCTGCATATGCAACATTTCAGTTAGAAAATGGAATAGTCGCACAGTTTAATTCGTCCTGGTGCACCAGAGTCAGGCGAGAAGATCTCCTAACAATTCAGGTGGATGGAACTTTAGGATCTGCAGTGGCAGGTTTAAGAGAATGTTATATTCAGCATTATAATGCAACACCCAAACCGGTATGGAACCCGGATATTCCTCAACCAATTGATTTTTTCGAGAACTGGACTAAAATTCCGGAGCAACAACCATTTAATAACGCATTTAAAGCAGAATGGGAGTTGTTTTTAAAGCATGTATATGATGATGAGCCTTTTCCCTGGAATTTATTGGAAGGAGCAAAAGGGGTTCAGCTAGCTCAACTGGGATATGAAAGTTGGAGGAAAAAAGCTTGGGTGGATATTCCTGAACTTAAATAAAAATGAAAAAAGTAGCATTAATTACCGGGGGCACCAGAGGTATAGGTCTTGGAATAGCAAAGAATCTGGCAGCGAGAGGATATTGCCTTGCGCTCAACGGGGTACGTGATGAGAAGTCAGTGAAGCCAATCCTGGAAGGTCTGGAGAAAACTGGTGTTGAGGTTTTATATTGTCAGGGTAATATTGGAAACTCAGATGATAGGGAGGAAATAGTTAATTTGGTAAAAGAAAAATACAGTCAGTTAAATGTTCTGGTTAATAATGCTGGTATTGCTCCAAAAGAGAGAAAAGATATACTGGAAACTTCGGAATCAAGTTATGATGAGGTAATGGGGATAAATCTCCGTGGACCTTATTTCCTGACACAGACTGTGGCTAACTGGTTGATTGAACAAAAGGATGAAGACCCGGAATTCATATCGAGCATTATAAACGTTTCTTCAGTTTCTGCTACGGTTGCATCGATTAACCGTGGCGAATATTGTATATCTAAAGCAGGTATCAGTATGATGACCCAACTTTTTGCCGTTCGATTGGGCGAATTTGATATCCCAGTGTATGAAGTCCGTCCAGGACTAATCCAGACTGATATGACCGCTGGTGTTAAGGAAAAGTACGACGCCCTATTAAAAGATGGCCTTTGTGTTTTCCCCCGTTGGGGAACTCCGAATGATGTTGGTAAAGCTGTAGTCTCTTTAACTGAAGGAGATATGCCTTACAGTACAGGTCAGGTAATATTGATTGACGGGGGTATGACAATTCAAAGGTTATAGATTACTTTTAAAATTCGTAAATCTGTTTTTCGATTTTTTCGATTTTTTTAAGAATCCTTTTAGGGTTTGTTCAATTTGCTGAAAATAATAATTCGTAGCAATGTTTCATTTTATAAGCGTCTGAGAAAATACCTCCCGATTTATAATGGATTGTCAATTCAATCAATATTTATTATATAATTATTATATTTAAAGATTAATGATCCATTGATATTAGAATAAAAGCATGAACACAACCAATCTACCCAAAGGGAAATTGTATCAATTCTTATCAGGAACCTTATTCATCGTATCCATTGTATTCGGGAATGCATCAAATTTATTTGGGCAATCCGGTCTGGATAGTTTGTTCAGATCCAACGATCTACTATATATTGATCTTTATTCAGATTTTAAAGGAATTCTTGATACCAGGTGGTATGAAGACTCTGTCAAAGGAGGTGAAGCCGAGTATTATGAAGCAAAAATTCTATATGGTGAAGAAGATAGTCAGGTAGAAATACCATTGAGGATTAAAGCCAGGGGGCAATTCAGGAGAAATCCTAAATACTGTAAATTTCCTCCATTAATGCTCAATTTTAAAAAGAAGGAAGCAAGGGGCACATTATTTGATGGCCAGGATAAGGTTAAAATGGTAACATTCTGCCAGGATGAGCCGGAAGTAATCAAAGAATATGTAGTCTATAAGATGTTTAATCTTATAACTGATTGGAGTTTCAATGTAAGGCTTGTAAATGTTCGTTATATCAATACGACAAAGAATAAAAAACTCTATGAAAAGATAGGTTTTCTCATTGAGGAGGATGAAAAAGTGGCCAAAAGACATGATTCAGAAATTAAAAAACAGCATCATTTCCCGTTTGATTTAGATCCTGATAATGAAGCAAAGGTTTCGATGTTTCAGTTCATGATAGGGAATCCGGACTGGTTTTACACTACCGGACAGAATACAGATATTATGCATCCTAAGGATACCACATTGGCACCGATGGCCGTTCCTTATGATTTTGACTACTCTGAATTTGTTGATGCGGATTACACTAAACCAGCTGGGGTTCCTGATGAATACCTTACCAAGAAAAAAATATTCAAAGGAATGTGTTTGTCAGATGAAAAACTCAATGAAGTAATTGAATATTTTAATGTGATGAAACCTCAGTTTATGGAGGTCATCAATAGTAATGAATATTTGCCAAAATTTTCCAAGAAGGAATGTGCGAACTATCTTGAGGAATTCTATACGATCATAAACACTCAGGACATGCTTCAAACGGAAGTTCTTGATACTTGCTTTACCAGAAAGGATTATCTGCCATTTGAATAATCCATGATTATGTCCGGATAATAATTTTTATTATCGTAAATCTTACTCACTATTTTTCATATTGAATTTTAATGGTTAACAAATTGTTGATTTATTCGTTAACTAATTATTATATATAGGTTATCGCAAATCTGTATTTTTGTAATCAACAATAGAAAGATTTATAAAGAGGAGAATAAGGTGGAGCGTTTGAATCATAAAAAACAGTTAATAACAACTTATAGTAGGCTATTCTTAATATTATTTCTAGCAATTACACTTTTCCAGGCCTGTTCAAGGGAAGATGTTGTACCTGGTCTGGACATCCCAGATGACATCAAATCTGTAAATAATTTCATTTGGGATAATATGGATACATATTATTTATGGCGGGAAAATATGCCTGCAGATCTGGATCCCAATGTTCAACCTGATCCTGTTGTATACTTCCATGATTTGGTATATTCAGAAGACGATAGATGGTCCTTTATTACCGATAATTACAGTGACCTGGTCAATAAATTGCAGGGAATAAGCAAGGTATATGGGCATGAGTATCAGTTATTCCGGAAATCAGGCTCCAAAGACGTCTACGGGATAGTCGAATATGTTTTAAAGGACTCTCCTGCAAAAGCTAAGGGGATTAAGAGGGGTGATATTTTTAATCGAATCAATGGAGTATTGCTTGATTCCTTAAATTACCGTGAATTGTTATTCAGTAACGAACCTTATGAGGTTGGGTTTGCTGATTTAATAGATGATGAGGTGGTATCTAATGAAAATGAGATATATATCGTGCCGGTTGTTATGCAGGAAGATCCCATATTGTTGGATACTGTTTATTTCCTTGAAGGAAGAAATATCGGATATTTAGTTTATAACAGATTTACTTCTTCCCTTTCATCTGATTTGAATAATGTATTTTCCAGATTTAAGTCAAATGCTGTAAACGAATTGGTACTTGATTTAAGATATAATCCCGGGGGATCAGTTGGCACGGCAACTTTATTAGCAAGCCTTATTGCGCCACAGCAAGTTTCTCGGAATGAAGAGATATTTGTTAAATATATCTGGAATGATTTTCTCGATAAATATTGGAGAGAGGAGGAAGGAGATGAATCTTCTAATTTAATCATCAGGTTTTTGGATGCTGCACAGAATATTAATCTTGATAAATTATATGTTATTGTTTCAGGTAGTTCAGCTTCTGCCAGTGAACTGGTAATAAATGGATTGAAGCCGTACATGGATGTTACCTTAATAGGTGATACTACACATGGTAAATATACTGCTTCCATAACATTACATGACGAGGAAAGGTCTTATGATTGGGCAATACAGCCTATTGTGCTAAAGACCGCAAACATCAATAATGAAACCGATTTTAAAGATGGGATGTTTCCGGATTACCTTGTTGAGGATGGATATTTTTCACAGCTAGGTGATATAGAAGAGAAACGCCTCGCGCAGGCCATCTCCTTAATCACAGGAATCCCTATTGGCCCCTCAGCACGAAAATCCGATTATGAGCGATTAAAACTGTCTGTACCAATGTTCTCGGCAGGGGCAGATGATCGCAGGAAGAAGATTGAACTAGATGCTGATAACGTAAGGATTTTTTAGATACTTGAACCGGGTATTAATGGATTCCAAATAAAAGTTTAATCAGAACTAATGATTAATTCTCAACTGGCACTTGCAGGTTTTCTTCGGGCTGGCTTCCAATATTTAATTCAGGAAAAACTAATTTAAACTTCGTGGGTTTTTTATTGTGGATTAATTCTATTTGACCTTTCAACTTCTTAGTAGCCAGGAGAGTCTGGTAAAGGCCTATACCGGAACCTCTTTCTGTTTCATTGGCTACAAAGAAAAGATCATATATTTTATCCTTATATTCTGACTCAATACCAACTCCGTTATCTGTAACTACCAGTTCAAGATTACCATTCTGTTGAATATCAAGTTTTACAAAAGAATTTCTTTCTTTTGAATCAGAGAATTTAAATGAATTATGTAATAGATTTTCAAGTATTATTTTTAGAAGGATCTTATCAGTTTTCACATAAGGTGGAGGAGGACCCACAAGTTTAAAGGACACTCCGTTCAGTTCTTCAGTCTTTAAATCATTCACCACCTCATTGATTGTATTAAAAACATCTGTATCCTGGACATCGAGGGGTTGTGAGTTAATCTGGCTGACATTAGTCAGGCGGCTAATAACCTCATTTAACTTATCTGCAGTAGTATTGATTTTTTCCAGATAAGTTGCCATAACTGATTCTTTAGCTTCCAGTTTAGCCAAGCTTGTAAGCCCAAGTAAGGTAGCTATTGGTCCGCGGATATCATGAGATGTTCGGTAAAGGAAGGAATCCAGTTCGCTTCTGGATTTAACAAGTTGAGTATTTGATTCAATCAACTCTTTAGTTTTCTCCTTAACCATTGCATCTAATTTCTTATTCAATCTACTTCGGAAGGTAAGTGATCGATAAGCAAA
>JAHEGY010000145.1 GCA_024644875.1 Cyclobacteriaceae bacterium | reverse complement strand
CCATTTTTCCTTGCCATGACAATATACTCGCCTACTTCTCCAAGTAGAAACCTGGTATCATCCCAGCTGGCCGGCACTTCCTTGAGAAATTCTATACCTTTCTGATCTTTATAATTATCCGGATGGTCACACGCCACGGTATATGGGCTATAATATACAACAAACATCGCCAGCTGATGTGCCCTGGTAGTCATAACCTGAGCAGGTTTCCCGTTTCTAAAGTCTTTTGGTGATACATTTAAAAATCCTCCGGGAGTATAATCCATATGGCCGGCCAGCATTCTTGTATATGGAAGCGTTACATTGTGTTCCGGGGTGACACGGCTGGACCATTTGCTGTACTCATTACCTAGCACGCCTTCCCTGGTCATCAGATTAGGATAAGTTCTGCTCCAGCCCGTCGGTTTATAAGCCCCGTGGAAATCGACAACTAATTTATGCTCAGCAGCCTTTTTAACCACCTTATGGTACCAGTTGACCATCTCCTGGTCGTCCCTGGCCATAAAGTCAATTTTAACTCCCGAAATTCCCCAGGACTCATATAAGGCGAATGCTTCATCCATCTGTTTTTCAACATGATCCCACAATAGCCACAATATTAACTTAACTCCTTTATTCCTTGCAAATTCAAGCACTTCAGGCATATTAACTGCCGGATTCACAGTAGTGATATCTGCTTCCGGATCTGCCCTGAATTCCCCATTTGTGGAAAATGGTGCTCCATACCAGTGCCAGTCAATCAGCATATATTCCCAGCCCATATCTGCAGCAAGCTGAATATAATCTTTTATGGTTCCGGTATTCATGTTTACCTCTCCGCTCCACCAGTGATCCCAGGCACTTATACCAGGTACGATCCAGGTTGGATCTTTTATTTCACAAGGATCATTCAGATTATTTACAATTTCAGATTCAATTAGTGCCCCCGGGGAATCACCCAGCATAACTACACGCCAGGGAGACCATGATCCGGGTAAGATCTTTACTTTTTCTTTCGGGTTTCCCGGTAAAGGGGACAGGTCGGCTTCCAGACTTATGGAATTACTGCTGTTTCTTTTTTTCAGATACATTCCAGCCCAATCTGTCAGGTCGGCTTCCGTAATTGCAGCATAGTGTTTATTATCAATTTTTGCTAATAAGGGTAGCCCAATAACCTGTTCAGTCCTGATTTCCTCCAGAAACATAGAATTAAATTCTTCTTCCTGATGCGAAGCATATGATTTATAATCTGCAGCCCAGACCTTGTGGTTACTGGTAAAATTAAATGAAGTCAATTCATCCAATAAAATAAGTCTTTCTGCTTCCTGATAATTTGGCAGGAATCTTTTCCAACTATCCGGTATATGATACCTGAACGCAATGCCATCATTATAAGCCCTGATGCCAATCTTAACTATCCGTTCCGGGTATTTGCCCTCCTGAATATCAATAATCAATTCGTTATAATAGTTGAGAATCTTGTTGTAACTACCCACTACGGGTTCCCAAGTCTTATTGACAGATCTTTTTTCATGATGGACTATTCTAACATTCCTTCCATAATACGGTGCCTGCGAAAACTGCAGACCGAATTCAGAATTTCCTAAGACATGGGCTCCTTTATACCATACTTCATATTCTATTTTATCACCAACAGTAATTTTAAATTCCGCAGATTGATCAGGTGATTGAAGGACAAAAGTTTGGGAATAGATATCAAATGGCAGTAAGATCAGTGCCAGCAATAAAAAATACCTTGTTTTCATAAAAAATGAATTATTCAAAAAATACGATAAATCTGAGCCAGAAATATTACCCGAATATAATAATTCCTTTTAAGAAAATCGTATAGAATTTTCTTTTAGACTATTCCTCGATTTTCCTGTATTATGATGAAATAATTAACTTTTTCATATTTCTTACATTAGTACTTTAAAAATAATTTTTAAAAAAATATCAAAAAAGTATTATTTTTTATAAAAATAGTTTAATTTTACTACTCGTTCAGCGTAACCTATGATAACTATGAAGAGATTAAGTCGGATCGCCCAGCACTACCCTTTTACTTTCCTGGCTTTAATATTGATCTTGATTTTGCAGGGATGTTCCAGCAATACCGAAAATGAAATAAATCAAACCCGCCTCATTGTAACATTGGTTGATTCCCCGGCAGATTATCATGAGGTTAACATTGATATTCAGGAAATAAGCCTGAAAACTGACGGGATTAATGAAAACGATGGTTGGATAATATTGGATAAGTTTAATCCCGGTGTTTACAATATCCTGGATTTCACAGGTGGGCAGGAATTACCTCTGGCAGACATGGAATTCCCTAATGGTAGCATTTCTGAGATAAAATTGAAATTAGGCAAAAACAATACATTGGTTATTGGTGATTATACATCTACCTTATTACTAGCTAATAATTTTGGAGATGGCTATAAATTTGCTGTGAATGAGATTATTTCGGGAGGTGGCACCAAATTCCTTCGAATTGACTTTGATGCGGCTCAATCAATAATTAAGTTACAGAGCACTGGACAAATGGTGCTAAAACCTGTTCTCAAACTTATTTCAGAATCAAATACAGGGTCAATATCCGGCATAATCCATCCTGCACAAAAAAATGTGTTTGTAAATGCTATAGTAAATAATAAAATTGTTGGATCAAGTTATGCCCCTGAGAATTCCAGTAAATTTTTTCTTCCTGGACTCGAACCTGGAATTTATGACCTTTCCTTTGAATCAGGTGATGATCAAAACCAGCAATACATCAGGAATGTTTCAGTTACGGTTGGACAGGTAACAGATGTAGGAATTTATAGTATTATATCTGAGGATTAAAAAGTCTATCCTCCTCGCTTTAAGATATATCTAAAGTTTCAATTTATTCAACATCACTTTAGTCTCAGTATCATACAAAACACATAGTCATCATTGAATTCTTTATTATAAGTCACTTAGTGCAAATAACTCAGCAATTTTAACAATTACTTCCACACTTTTTTCCATTGACTGAATAGGTACAAATTCATATTTCCCATGAAAGTTATGTCCTCCGGCAAATATATTAGGGCATGGCAAGCCCATATATGAAAGTTTTGATCCATCAGTCCCACCTCTTATCGGCTTTTTAATAGGTTTAACGCCAACTGCATACATGGCTTCTTCGGCTATATCAACAATGTATTTTACCGGCTCAACCTTTTCCCGCATATTGAAATACTGATCTACCAGATCAATAGTCACTCTCCCACTACCGTATTTGAGGTTCATAAATTCGGCACAGTCCTTTATGAGTTTCTTTTTGTCATTGAATTTTTCCAGATCATGATCCCGGATTATATACCTGAAAGTGGTGTGCTCAACCTGTCCGTTGTAATCAATAAGATGGAAAAAGCCCTCATAATCCTTGGTATATTCAGGCCGTTGGTCGACCGGAAGCATTGCATTAAATTCTATCCCAAGCAGTATCGCATTAATCATTTGATTTTTTGCAGTCCCGGGATGCACGTTCCTTCCCTGGATCTTCACGGTGGCAAGAGCGGCATTAAAGTTTTCATATTCAAGTTCACCTATTTGTCCACCATCCAAGGTATAGGCCACATCTGCGCCGAACTTTTTAACATCGAATTTATCAGCCCCCCGGCCAATCTCTTCATCCACTGTAAAACCGACGCGGATCTTACCATGTTTAATTTCCGGGTTTTTTATTAAATAATCCATTGCGGTCATTATTTCAGCAATACCCGCCTTATCATCAGCTCCTAATAAAGTGGTCCCATCTGCAGTTATAATATCCTGGCCTTTATAGAACAATAGTTCGGGAAAGTCTTTAGGGGACAGAACCATATTCAATTCCTTATTCAGTTCAATATCTTCTCCATTATAATTTTTGATGATCTGGGGTTTTACATTCTTACCCGACATATCCGGACTGGTATCCATATGAGAAATAAATCCAATTACCGGCACTTTTTTCTCAATATTCGACGGTAAGGTTGCCATAATATAGGCATGATCATCAATGGTAATTTCTTGAAGTCCAATCTCCTGTAATTCCTCAACAAGCTTCCTCGCCAGATCCCACTGTTTTTCAGAACTTGGACAGGATTGGGAAGATTCATCGGATTGCGTATCTATTTTGGCATAACTCAGAAATCGATCTGTTACAGTCTTCATAACAATCAGGTTTAATTATTTACCACAATAATAATGGAATATGTGATTATTTTAAAAAGGAGATTAAATTCTTTCAGGTATAAGGATCAAAAAATTTTAAAAAAATCCCGCCTGCCTGCTGCAGGCAGGCTCAGGGCGGGATTATGTTTGTGTTGCAATAAACTTCGTGTGGATTGTTTAATACATCTGATTCACCAGTTTACACCAGGTATCCCGATCTTTAATCTTAAAGTTCAGTTCCTTCCCATCCTTCTTTACAATATTCATTCCGTTGTTCGAGAAAAAACCAGTTTTAAAAGGAATGACCTCTTTAATGTCAACGGGTATAATTTCCATATTACTTTTTGAGTGCGATTCACTTTTGGATTTGAAATAGATTCTCTGATTGGTTAAAATCAGTTTGCCATTAACTTTGCTTCCATTCATATATTGAGAATCTCCAGCCTTTACAACCTGCTCATTTGGCTTTAGTTCGATTTTCATGATTTCAATTTTTTAATTCCTTCCTTACCAAGAAAACATTTATTATGCCAAAAAAATATTCTTCTGATTATCAACCTCTTACACCAATATTTCATCATCCTGATAAATTATAGTGTCCGGTTTTGATATATTCTTGTTCGATATAATACAATAACATGCTGGGGTATTGTATTAACTATTTGGTATATATTTGTTAACATTATTTATTCTGTATATAAGATGATGGGAAAAGCAGTTTGTATTTTTTTATTAAGCATTTTTTTTCTTAGGACATCTTACAGCCAGGTTAACCTTACTTCCAGTAATCTGCCCATTGTTTTAATTGATACCCACGGCCAGGAGATCCCAAATGAACCGAAAATTCCCGCCACAATGCGCATAGTTGACAATGGGGCCGGTCAGAGAAATGAGATTACCGGACCCTATAATGATTATGATGGCAATATAGGAATAGAAATAAGGGGTTCCTCATCCACAATGTTTGAGAAAAAATCATATGGCCTTGAAATATGGGATGATAACCTGAATGATACGATAGCTTCAATATTGGGCATGCCGGAAGAAGAAGACTGGGTGTTGCATGGACCTTACAGTGATAAAAGCCTGATGAGGAATGTGTTGACCTTTAAATTAGGCCGGGACCTTGGTCGCTATGCTTCAAGGACAAGATTTGTTGAATTGATTTTAAATAATGATTACAGGGGTGTTTATGTATTTATGGAGAAGATCAAACGTGATAGATATCGTGTAGATATTGCAGATCTCAGTCCTGAGGAGAATACTGGTGATGACCTGACCGGAGGATATATAATCAAACTCGATAAATTTGATGGAAGTAATACCGGCGGTGGTTGGGCTTCTCCCTACAGACCTCCAGGATACTCAAAGCCAGATCAGCAGATATATTTCCAGTTTGATTATCCAAAATCCAGAAACATAAGCCCGGCACAAGAAAAATACATCGAAGATTATGTAACCGCATTTGAAGATGCGCTGCAGCAAAAATCATCAAGCGACCCGGTGAATGGATATAAATCTTTCATCAACTTAGAATCTTTTGTTGATTTTGCCATTATTAATGAACTCAGCAGAAATGTTGATGGCTATCGTTTAAGCACATTCCTGCATAAGGATAAAGATAGCAAGGACGGAAAGTTATACATCGGGCCAATCTGGGATTTTAATCTGGCATTCGGTAATGCTGATTATTATAATGGATCGGATACTGAAGGATGGGGCTGGAATTTTAATTTTAACCCGGCAACTAATGATGACTTCTGGCTGATTCCCTTCTGGTGGCAAAGGTTTCAGACTGACCCTGAATATATGGATCTGTTGAAAAACAGATGGCAGGCGTTGAGATCTGGGCCTTATAGCACGGAAACAATACTTTCTTTTATTGATTCTACAGCGGCAGTGCTTGAAGAATCTCAGGCCAGGAATTTCGATAGATTTCCAATTCTCAGTCAATATGTCTGGCCAAATGCTTATATAGGGGGTTCATATAACAACGAGATTGAATACCTGAAGGATTGGATTGTTGAAAGATTAAACTGGCTGGATCAGGCAATCGACAATACCGTTACTGTTTTACCGGAACAAAAACTGAATCCCCCCTCAATTAAAATTATCCCAAATCCTTTTTCTGATGAATTATATCTTCAGTTATCTGACAAATTATCTGATCCGGAGATCATAATACACAATATTCTGGGAGAAAAAATTATAGAACTGCAGCCGGAACATATATCGGAAAGAGAAAAAATTTATTGGAATACATTTGATCGGACAGGGAAGCGTATACTCCCTGGCATTTATATTCTTGTTCTTAAAAATAACGGACATGTTATAGCGAGTGAGAAAATCATAAAATATTAGCAGTTACACTATTAAAATTGGCCGGAATGCCAATATATTTATATTATAGTTTTTGTTTTTTGATATTTGGTAATCCCTGATCAATTATGTCAATCGAAGAATTATGCGAACAGTTTAAATTACCTTATGATGATTTTCATCATTCACTACTGGGTGAAGGGCTCATTAATGACACCTACCTGATCTCCTCTGGCAAAGCCGCCAATAAAGAGAAATTTGTTTTACAAAAAATAAATAAGGTCGTCTTCAATGAGCCTGATAAGGTGATGAGTAATCTAATTAAGATCAATGAGCATCTTGAGAAAAAAGGCTCGGATTGTCTGAAGCTGATCGAATCAAATAATGGCAATTTATTTGTGATCGACGAGAACTATGATTACTGGAGAGTTACAAGATATCTGGAAAATACAAAAACATTATTTGAGGCCGATGATCCTGTAATAGCCTATGAGGCGGCCAAATCCTATGGTAAATTTCTAAATGATATTCATGATATAAACATTTCTGAAATTTTCGAAACTATTCCCGGATTCCATAACTATGCCAACCGTATTTCACAATTAAACGAAAGTATAAAAATTGATAATTCAAAGAGATTAAAGTTTTGTCAGAAGGAAAAGGAAATAATTTTAGATAAGCAAAAATATATTTTTCTATTCTATGATTTGAAACTTCCAATCCGTGTTATTCACAGTGACACTAAGATAACCAACATATTATTTGATGCTAACTCCAGAAAAGGGAAGCTGGTAATTGATCTGGACATATCCATGCCGGGATCAATTCTTTATGATTTCGGTGATATGGTAAGATCATTTACAAACACCCTGCAGGAAGATGATCCCGATCTTTCATCAATCGATGTAAAATCTGATATTTTCGAACAGCTGACCCGGGGATTTTTAGAAAGCACAACACCTTTCATAATTGAAAAAGAGACCAACAATCTTCTGTTAGGAGCAAAACTTGTGGTTTTAATACAGGCCATCCGAAATCTTACGGATTATCTTCAAGGTGATGTATATTATAAGACAAACTATGAAGATCATAATCTTCACAGAGCACAAAATCAGCTTAAACTACTGGAGATGCTGGAATACCATGAGGATAAATTACAAAAAATGATAGATAAATACAGATGACCTATCCAGGTGATTGAACTATATTTTTTATTACTTATATTTAGTACGATTATCTTATCAGATAATATATGAATGTAAAAGACAGATTTTTAAGTGCATTAAGGGGGGAAATCCCTGATCGATTGCCTGTTACCACCCATCACATAATGCCTTATTTCCTGAAAAAATATTGTAATAATAAGACGTATCAGGAATTTTTTCTGGATATGGGAATTGATCCTATTGAGTGGATCATTGACTTTAGCCCGAATCTATCCAAAGGTGAGTATTTTGATCCGGGACATAAAGAAATTGGATTCCTGGATGCCAGACGAATAAGTAATGACAACTGGAGATTTGATGAAGAAATACTTAAAACGGATAAGAATGCAATTACTAAAAGATTTAAGATTATAACACCAGAAAAAACTTTATCCATGGTATTAAGGGTAGATGTCCAGTCAACCTGGGTTCTGGAACATCTCATCAAGGATAAAAAAGATATTGAAATAATATCGAAATACATGGTGAGGCCAAAATGTAATATAGAATCCATAAATAATAAAGCCAGAGAGATTAAGGATTCGGCTTTACTTCGTGGGCATATTATTTGTTTTGACGGATTTGGACAACCAGGTTGCTGGCAGGATGCTTCCTGTCTGTATGGTATCCAGGAATTGATCATGGCAACTTATGAAGATCCTGGCTGGGTTCATGAGCTATTGAAGATCTTACAATCGCGTAAACTCACCTATATTGAAAGTCTTACAGGGGCAGAATATGATCTTCTCGAACTTGGAGGAGGTGATGCATCCACTACCGTTATTTCACCAGATATCTTTGAGGAATTTGTAGCACCCTATGATGCGAAGCTTATCGACTGCGCCCATAATTCTGGTCAAAGGATATCCTATCACACTTGTGGTGGGATGATGCCTATTCTTGAACAAATTGCCTCCATGGGACCGGATGCAATGGAGACATTTACCCCTCCGGCTATGGGTGGGGATGTAGATCTATCCGAAGCCAAGAGGAGAATAGGGAATCAAGTATGTATGATCGGTGGTTTAGACCAGTTCAACTATTTTAATAATTGCCCTCCGGAACTTACCCGTAAAGAGGTTCGTCGTTGTTTTGAAGAGGCTGGCCAGGATGGGGGATATATTCTGTCTCCATCGGATCATTTTTTTGATGCGGACCTGGACTTAATAAAAGCATTCGCTGATGAAGCCAAACAGTGCAAATATTAGGACTTAAAAATGATGACGAACTCTAGCTCATATACCCTTATTACCGGAGCAAGTCATGGAATAGGTAAAGCTTTCTGTTTCGAGTTTGCCAGAAGAGGACACAATCTTTTTATTGTTGCTCTTCCTGATAAAAGCCTCTCATCTGTTGAAAGGGAGTTAAAGGAGAAATATGATGTCAGTATTGTTGCATTGGGAATGGATCTGACCCAGGAAAATGCTGCCAGATCGGTTTATAATTTCGCTTTATCCAATGGCATCAGAATAAACCATCTTATCAACAATGCCGGTATCGGAAGCGGCGGTTTATTTGTAAACTCTAATAGTGAACTGAACGCACATATTATGCGATTGAATAACCAGGCCATGGTTGAGCTTACACATAAATTTCTACCTTCTTTGATTGAGCAAGCTCCTTCATATATTTTAAATATGAGCAGTATGGAAGCCACACTTCCTTTACCCTACAAATCTGTATATACTGCAACAAAAAATTTCATATACAGCTTTTCTCTTGCCCTAAGTGAGGAATTAAAACCTCAAAAAATTAAGGTCAGCATTGTATGCCCTGGTGCAGTTTTGACAAACGAAGACGGATTAAAGCGTATCGAATCCATGGGATGGAGAGCCAGGTTGCTTTTAAAAATGCCTGAGGATGTTGCTTCTTTTGCCATCAAGCAGATGTATAAGGGTAAGCGGGTGATAATTCCCGGGATCGTCCCTCTACTAATAATCAGGATAATGTATTTTTTACCACTATCCTTGAAAATGAGAATTCTTGAAAAGATCTTTAGAAATTATAAGGGCCATGATCATGTTCAGATAAGTGAAACAGAGATCGTGGAAGCAAAAAGATAAAAATTTTAAATCAAATTTTACTATGATGAAATACATAATTATAATTACAATACTAATTGCCACTGGATTTACAGTAATGCATAGAGTTTCAACTGCCAAAGAATACATATATGTGGGCACATATAACGAAGACGGCAAACCTGGAATCTTTGTATATGAATTTGACCGGAAGAATGGCAGCTTGTCCCTCGTCCAGGAAGTCGGTGGAATGGGGAGTCCCTCCTATCTTGAAATTCATCCTTCAGGAAATTATCTATATTCGGTTAATAGAAGCTCCGTAACCCCCGATAAAAAATGGGGGTCAGTTAGCAGTTATAAAATCGATTCGGAGAAAGGTACGCTTTCCCATTTGAACGATCAGCCATCTCAGGGTTCAGAATCATGCCATATCAGCATAGATTCCAAAGGAAGGCTGGTATTTGTATCAAATTATTCAACCGGCAATTTATCCGTATTTCCTGTACTGGAGGATGGTTCACTGGATGCATGTTCTGATGTAGAACAGCATACTGGAGGTAGTATTAATCAACAAAGGCAAAAG
>JAHEGY010000234.1 GCA_024644875.1 Cyclobacteriaceae bacterium | reverse complement strand
CGGCCAGAATTCCAAGCAGCTCCACCAAAAGGACCACGATGGCAATGAGTGTGTATATCAAATCTGTATTTGCCATATTCATTTCCTATTCATTCTTTGCTGGAATATAGCATAAAAAGAACAGGGGTCAAATCAGCGATCACCAGCAGAGCTGGAGGTATGAGGAAGGCCTTTGGAAAGGGCCGGGACCACGCTCTGCTGATGATCGCTGATTATAGCTGAAGAAATGGGTCGTACCATTATATTAGGCGGGATGTGTGGCGCTACTAGGAGAAATACAAGTATAACGCATCGAGATGAGGTAAAAAGGCTATCTTTTTCGTCTGCTCAGCCGAGCTTCTTTACTCATTGTTTATGTGAGGTTTTTGTAAGCTGGTCTTTTTTCTCAACCAATTTCTGATTCCATTCCTTATATCGGGTAAATCTTTGCTGCAAACTATTACGATATTCAGCTAAACTCATACCTGAATTCCGGGCTCTACGCTGCAAGATTTCCTCAGAGTAACCAATTCCGCGCCAAAGGTTACCGTTGAATATGTTTTCAAAATATTTGTCATAACGAAACCCAAATTCGACCATTGAAGGCAAGGGTTCCTGATATTTATCAGTCAGTCCGAGTCTATCGAAGGGGAACCCACGAGCCAGATCCAAATGAAAACCGATTAACATTCGCTTGGTGTTAACTGAAATTAAAGCGTGAGGCACGCAATTTTGCTGGGAAATTTTGTATTTTACTCTGAGCCAATCGGTCAACTCTTTTCCCGAACGTAGCTGGGCCTCATTGAAAGATGAGATACCAGTCGGTTTAAGGAGGAAAGATTTCGAATTTGCGGAACGGCCCTTTTTCTGATTTCCGGTGTCGATTTCTTGAAAATCTTTACCCTCAAAACAAATACCAATGAAGGCGTGGTTAAGGTTAAGATAAAGTGCCTCATCATCTGCCCAGATTGATTTTCCTGCATGAAATGCAGCATGGTCTTCTTGAACCAGTCGATAGACACGCCCGAATCGATCAATGAAAAAATTATAGGACTTTTTGCGCAGGAGATATTTGATCAGTCGTTTGCTGTAACTCAGGATTGAACTATTCATCTCCGGCATGAAAGGGTACAGGTCGCTTTCCGAGGCATGATACACGATACCTGAAATTTTATCTGTAATTTTGCCATTCGCCGGCGAATAATCGGAATTCCTGGAGAATCGATAGTATTCGCGGGGTATGTTGGAAATTGTGTATGTTGTGATTATCTGCAGCCGATTGCTGTAAAATTCACGATCGGCTGTTTTTTCTACCAGCCAAATGGGATCTTTCAAATACTTGGGTACCTGCACAGATTTATTTTGATGTTCTGCATGTTTGATGATGGATAAAGGTAATTGGTTTCGACTGCTCTGAGGCTGAGAAGACACTACCGTCTTTTTGAGGATGGGCTCCGAGGTGGAATTTAAAACCTGTTTAGATATCAGGGCCATCAAGATGGGGTTCTTAAAATAATTTAAAGCCAGCTCGAGCTCATTTTGATGTTGTGAATGTTTGATGGCAGGTAATGGTAGCTGGTCTCCCCTGCTTTGCGGCTGAGCGAACAATAAGGGTTTTTGAGTGATAGTTCCTGATTTGGAATTGTTGGTTTGTTGAGACGTCAGGACCGTCAAAATGGGATTCTTAATATAATTGAGAGCCGACTCGAGCTCATTTTGAATTCTTACAGTTTTGGTGGCGGATAAGGGTAGATGTTTTCCCTTACTTTGTGGCTGGGCAGACAATAAGGATTTTTGGTAGATAGGTCCTGATTTGGAATTCTTGGTTTGCTGAGAAGTCAGCGCCGTCAAGATGGGATTTTTATAATAATAGAGAACTATTTCGGGCTCATTCAGATGTTTTAGAGATTTGACGGTAGAGATAGGGTGATGGTTTCTGCTACTCAGCCGCTGGGGAAGCAATAACAGCTTTGGATTAATTGGTTTTGCTGTGGAATTTCTGACCTGATGAGAATTCAGGGCCATCAAAATTGGATTTTTATAATACCATGAGACCGGTTCAGCCTTGTTTTTATAATTTGCAGATTTGAGGATAGAGGATTTCGGGTTTTCTCCGCTCCTGGGAAGTTGGGAATAAAATATTGGTTTTCGAATAATTATTTTTTCATTTGCTGTGTTGGCCTGCTGTTCACTAAAGTTGATGAGAGTGCTGAAATTAAAGTTCCTTACCAAGGGAAAAATTGCCGTGCCCAGTCTCGAAATAAAGAGTATTATAATTGCTGACACAAATAGATAGTATAATTTGTAGAGCCACCGCCATCGAATGCCGGGAGCAGAGATAACGCCTTCGCGGATAAGTTTTTTTGCAGCTTTTTTGCTACCGGGACAAATATTTTCAGCATTATTTAATAGCCTTTTTCGGAAGGCAATTCCGGCTATCGGTGGATAAAGCTTGTATGGTGCGGAGATCTTTTGATGCTCATTTAAGGCCTGTTTTAGGAATTTTAGCTTTAAAGCTGGATCAGGGATGACAACGGACAGCTCTTCGATAGTTCGCCGATAGTTTTTCGGCGGCAATTTTAAGGATACAATTGTGTCCATCTCTGATCAATTTATTTAATCCCCGTTCCTAAATGGGGCAACAAGTCCGCGGGCAGGCCCATAATCTAATATCGGACAGGCCGGAATTGAACATTGAGGGGCGGCAAGAGCAAGCACGGTGATAATTTGATGTCGTAATCACAGGTGTCCGGTGTCAAGTTTCAGAATTTAGCACCTAGAATGCTCTCATGAAACGACATTAGTTTAGACAGGATTTACAGGATTATCAGGATGATTTTGTTTTAGTGTAGATATATCTTGACGATCCTGTTGATCCTGTCAGAAAAATAGAATTGCGTTTCGTTTAGTTTCTTTTTTAATCAGCCCGGCTGTTTATTTGGCCGCGTTATTATGAAACTTCTTCAGACCAACGCTTTATTTTCTTCAAACTGGCAACTTCAGCGCCAGCGCTGGTCTGACACCTGACACCTTACGTTCCTTACAACATGTTGTCAGACAAAACCTATGGAGCCGCAAGACCGGTTGGATTAGGAACAGACAGTTTCTAAAATCCGATCTTTCTTCTAATTTTCATTCATGGCTGCGATCAGAGCTCCCTTTGCCGTGGCATTGAGCGGATCTTCCGCAATGCGGATTTTGCTGAAATCCAATGGAATTTCCTCAGTTTT
>JAHEGY010000144.1 GCA_024644875.1 Cyclobacteriaceae bacterium | reverse complement strand
TTTGATATTTACGACGGTACGAAAGGTTGGAATCCGGTAATTATAAATCTGAAGTATGATTTTGACCGCTTAAAGAAAGAGAGAAACTTTGAGGCGCTGCGACTGGATAGACTGGTATTGAGTTTCGGTGTATGGACGATAAATAAGGGATTCCAACAGCAAGCTGGGTTGTATTTTACGGATCTCAGGGTAACGAATAAGGGTCCGGCTAGCACTGAACCCAGTGTATTGAATGATCAGGTTATACCCTTTTTATCAGAAGAAAAAATCTGGGACAGGCCCACAAGTAACGTGGCCGGGGAACATCAATATGTGACACAGGAAGAGGTATATCCTTATTAAGGCTGGTGATTCTATAAATAATGATTATGTATTGAGCCCAATATATGAACCATTAGTTAGGCTAGTATTCATTATGAGATGATATGCCTGTGAATTAACAGTAGATCCTAATTATCTAATCTCGTATCCTGAATAATACCGGGGATATCCCGGACCCTGAAATCAAAAATATCATCCCTTGAATAATGCCCGGTCACATCAAAATCCATCCTGCTTCTTATGACTTCCCCGGCATCAAACTCTGTCGTTAAAACACCTTCTTCATTAAAGAGCGGGCCAGCAAGCACTTCACCATTTGGTGAGACAATAGCGCTTCCACCCGGGCTCAATACTTCATTTTCTTCAATTATTTCTTCCTGAATTGAAGGAGGGTAGTGATCTTTAGTGACGTATTGGTTCGCACCCAAAACATAACATCTGCCTTCCACGGCAATATGTTTCAAAGTTGTAAGCCAGGATTCCCGGTTGTCGGCTGTCGGGGCAAGATATATTTCAACGCCTTTTTTGTACATTGCCATTCGAGCCAGGGGCATATGGTTCTCCCAGCAGATCAATCCCCCGATTTTGCCAATTCTTGAATTTATCGAGGTGAGCGTAGTTCCGTCTCCTTCCCCCCATATGATTCTTTCACTACCTGTTGGTTTTATCTTTCGGTGTTTACCCAAAAACTTCCCATCAGGGTTAAAATACAAAAGACTGCAATACAGGGTTTTACTCGTCAAATCCCGTTCGCTGACGCCAATGGCCAGATAAATTTGGTGCTTCCTGGCAAGTTCTCCGAGCTTGTCGGTATATTTTCCCGGTACCTCAATGCTGTTTTCCCAGTAATCCTGCCATTGTTTTTTCCCTTTTTCGGTTCTTTTGCCGATAACTGTACCAAAATTCATTCCCCTTGGGTAACCAGGAATAAAAGCTTCGGGAAAGAGTACCAATTGGCATTTTTCCTGTGATGCTTTTTGTATCCATCTTTTTACTATTTGGATTGTTTTATCTGCATCAAAAAGGGAAGGTGTCGCCTGAACTACTCCGATCTTTATCATTGTGTCATTACCATATTATACGCAACATCATTTTCTAAAATCTTAAATTCATAAGATAATCGTAGCTATCCTGCACGCATTGAAAAGGTTCGGGATGTTTGTCGATCTCAACGATATAATATTCTACACCTGCCTTATCACTTTTAGCAAAGATCTCAGCGAAATCTATTACTCCATACCCCGGGCAGGTATATAACTTATCAGGTGTGTTGTCCATATCCTTTACATGAAAGATCTTGAACCGGCCCGGATACTTATTGAATAGTTTAACCGGATCTCCTCCTCCCTTTACCGCCCAGTAAAGATCCAGTTCCATATCTACAACCGCAGGATCTGTATTTTCAAGAATGGCCTCATAAGCCCACTGGTATCCCTCTACGGAAATAAATTCCTGGTCGTGATTGTGGAATGCAAAGTTGATACCCATCTCTTTACAGATTTTGCCGACTTTGTTTATCCGGTCTGTGGCCTTCAGGAAATCATCAACTGTTTTTCCGGGTCCGCCATCCAGCCAGGGCCAGTAACATATCATATATTTTTTGCCCATATATAAAGCATCTTCGCAAAGTTTCCTGAGATTCTCCTCATCCATCATCTCTGCAATTGATGTGCCACCGGCAACAGGTATAAGATCTAAGTCCTTTAAAAACTTTTTGAATTCTTCCCGGGAACCTCTGGGATTATTCCCGATCTCCAGGTATTGGTATCCAATTTCCGCTACTTTCCTAAGCGTTCCGTTAAAATCCAAATTGAGTTCATTTTTTAAAACACCCATTATCAATCCCAATTCCTTAATCTGCCCGGTAGGATTGCATGAAATTATCGAACCTCCTCCTAGGGCAAGTATTGCACTTCCCAAGGCTGATTTTTTAATGAAATCTCTTCTCTTTTGACCCATTGCTACAATATTTTAGTTTTGTTCCCTGATGCTCTATGTATTTATATTGACTGGCTTGGTTCCCTAATACCTTTTCTGATTAGTTCTTTTAAATGGTGTCCATAGTGTTTTTTATGTCTCATTGATCTAAATTTTCGGTAGTTTCCAGGGTTTTCTATAACCCGGGGTGATGAGTTCATTGGCTTTTTCATTGCCTCCAAAATTGCCAACAGATGGATCCCAGTCCAACCTGGAATTCGTCCTGAGAGCAATGTTCGCAGTGTGCGCGTAGGCTGCAACCAACCTGCCTGTTTCAACATTACAATGCGGCTCTTCCCTGGTTTTTATACATTCCAGGAAGTTCTGGACATGTGGTTCATGGGTTTCCCGTCCGCCTTGCTTTGGAATGGCCGGAACCTTATACTCACCGCCTTCCATTTCCGGGAATAATTCAAAACCAGACCTGTCCGCCACTATCGTGGCATCGTTTCCTATAAAGGCCAGTCCATATAATCTCCCATATGGTCCATTTTGAGTCCCGGCGGTATGTTCCCAGTTAATCACATAATCCTTCATTTGCCAGCCTACGCTCATGGTATCATATGTTTCATGTGCAAAGTCCGGATGTGAGAAATTCCCCCCTGTAGAAACAGTAGCCAAGGGGAAATCTGTGACGTCCTTTGCCCAGAGTGCCATATCAATAAGATGCACTCCCCAATCTGTCATTAATCCTCCTCCATAGTCCCAGAACATACGCCATGAGCCATGAAATCTGGAGGGATTAAAAGTACGTTCAGGAGCGGGGCCAAGCCACATATCAAAATCTACCCCCTCAGGTACAGGGGTGTCAGGTACAACAGGCCTGCCTACACCATAATTAAAATTGGCCCATATCTGGACTTTTCTTAATTGCCCTATCTGGCCTGATCTGATACGATCCATAACATCCATCCAAAGTCTCCCGCTTCTTTGTTGCTGACCAACCTGAACGATTCTCTTATATTTTCTTGCCGTCTCCACCATAACATTACACTCACCGATGCTGTTGGCCATTGGTTTCTCAACATAAACGTCTTTACCTGCTTCACATGCCGCGACTGTAATCAGACAATGCCAATGGTCTGGTGTACCCACAATAACAGCATCAAGATCTTTATTTTCCATGAATTTTCTGAAATCCTTATATCTCCCGGGTCTCTTCCCTTGTTTTTCTTCAACTTCCGGGATCCGCATGTCAAGTACGTCATTATCTATATCACAGATGGCTCCACATTCTACACCGGGTTGGTTCAAAGCATGGTTCAAAATTCCAAAGCCCATGTTCCTGGCTCCTACCAGACCTACAGTAATCTTATCATTGGCAGAGGTCTTTTTGCTTTTAGCCTGGGATAATCCGGGAAGCACTCCGCTGGCACCGGCAACCGCTATTTTGGAGGAATTTGATAGAAAGCTACGTCGGTTGGATTTCATAAGAATAATTTTAAAAAATATTGAAAAAATATATCCTATAAAAGTATTAAACACATTTGGGTTTACCAAACCTCCTTTGTTAAAGAATATTTTTCATGATATTATTCCTCTGATTTATTAGAGTTGGTTTTATGACAGGATTATATAATCAAGTGAAATCCACCAATTCTATTCTTCTTTGATCCTGATGCCCATTTTTTTCATAAGCTTGCTGGCATTGAAACTTTCACAGATTCCCGGTGTGAGTTTATAATCAAAGATGATCTCATCTCTATTAATTGTACTGTTAAAGCTGTAGTTGCTCACTTTCCTCCCTTCTGTCGCTTCCTTAGCCAGGTCGATATCATGCGTGGATATCAATCCTGAAGTGTTTTCCTCTCTTAATTGGTGAACCAGAGATACGGCACCCAGGTGCCGGTCGTGTGAATTTGTACCTTTCAGGATTTCGTCAAGCAGGAAAAAGACCGGGTTTGCATCAGAAGTGATCTGCAGAAGTTGTTTTATTCTGTTCAATTCAGCATAAAATGAAGATATGTTTTCCTCGAGATTATCCTGTGTCCTCATGCTGCTGAAAACCTGGGATATTGTCAAACCAAATTTTTCCGCGCATACTGGCCCGCCTGCCTGGGCCAACACCATATTGACACCAACAGTACGCAGGAAAGTACTTTTCCCTGCCATATTGGAGCCTGTGATCATACCAATACTTCCCAGTCCCTCCAATGAAAAATCATTGGCTATCCTGGATTTTGCAGGGATCAGAGGATGTCCCAAGTTTTGTGCATACAGGATATGCTCACCTTTCAAGATCTCCGGGAAAACGTACCCGGGATTGGCAAATGTCATTCCAGCAAAACTTGCGAGTCCTTCGAATTCACCCATAGCTTCAAACCAGGGTTCTATATTATCGGGTTGCTTTATCTTCCAGTGTTCAGCTTGGATGGCATAATGAAGGTCGAGCAGGAAGAGTAAATTGAATAAATGATAAATCTGGTTGGAGCGGTTATCCAGATTCTGAAGTATTCGGTTTAAGGAGCTGATTTTAAGTGATACTTTTGGTGTGTTTTCAAGGTATATGGATTGTATCTCACTAAGCCTGGCGGATTTAAAATCACCTTTTTCCACTAAAATTATCAATGCTTCCAGACTTTTGAGTGATTTAATTGCTTCAGTAGTGTTCTCATGAATATGTTTGACCCTGTCAAGAACGCTCAATAGAATCAGGCTATTGAGAACAATACCCAGAAAGATCCAGTGATAGGTGATCACCGAGAAGATAACCAGGACAAGGATTATAATCATTACAAGGGGCCCCAGAAACCTGATAATATTATAAAATGCATTACCTGATATTGTCTGATCTGATTTAAGCCATGTCTGAAATTTGGAGATATCGGACTTATTTTCATTATGTAATCCGGTGGCTTGAAATTCCTGAAGCCAATCAATATTTTCAGATAGTTCCATTATACCTTTCTGCCTCATAAGTATCTCTTCAGAATCAGCCTTATATGATAACCATTTGGCCAGAGTTATACGACCCCAGATTGTTGTACAGCGATTGATTAACTGGAATAAAGAGTTTTTGCCGAAAATATCCAGATCATTATGGTATGGGTGTTCTGTACTCGCGAACTCCAGCCCGGGATCAAATCCATCTAAGGTTCCCTTATTTCTCAGAAGTTCATCGGAATTGATCTTTGAAAGGAATTTAGTGTGATTCGCCATGAACTGGGTATTGTTAAACAATTTGACCAGCAGAACAAAAATCAGGATAAACAAAAAGGTAGATAATATTACTCCGGCCAGATTCGAATAATTCGCCGATACTAAAAGAATTACTAGATAAGCGATGAATGTAACAACCCTTAAAAAAGCCAACGATTTCAATTTAGCTTTAAGATTCAAATACCTCGAATGATAAGTATTAATTTTTGATTCAAAAAATGCTGACTTGGAGTCCATAACAGTTCCGTCTATCTGAAGTATCTCAGTGCGTGAATATTATTATTTTAAAATTGTATACGTAATAAAGGAGGCAACGTATGCCAGGGCAGATAAGTAAAGCAGTTGTAAAAGTGGCCATTTCCATGCTTTTGTCTCACGCAGTACAATAGCAAGTGTACTCATACATTGCATGGCAAAGGCATAGAATATGATCAGGGAGAATGCCACGGCGGTTGTATATCTTGGACCTCCGGTTTCCGGATTTATCTCATTCTGCATTTTAGTACGAATGGTGGTTTCAGCATCGGCCTGTTCTATTGAATAAATGGTAGCCATGGTTCCCACAAATACCTCCCTGGCTGCAAAAGAGGTGATCAGTGCAATCCCTATCTTCCAGTCAAAACCAATTGGTTTTATTGCTGGTTCAATGGCTTTCCCAAATACTCCTGCATAACTATGCTCAAGTTTATATGAAGCAATCTTGGCATTAAGCTGTTTATCAGAAAGGTTCTCGCCTGCATATTTTTCTGAAACGTTCTTTTCAGCATTTTTTATTTTATCTGAAGGTCCATAGCTGGCGAGTACCCAAAGAACAATTGAGATGGCAAGAATAATGCGGCCAGCTTCCCAGACGAAACTCCTGGTCTTCTCATATATTGTAATAAATACATTTGAAAGTCTGGGCAATTTATACAAAGGAAGTTCCATTATTAAAAAGCTCTTGCCTTTCCTAACCACAAATTGGCGAATTATCAGTGCAGAAAGTATCGCAACCAGGAATCCAAGTAAGTATAAGGCCATAAGCGTTAAGCCCTGAAGATTGAAAATGCCCAATATCCTGACTTCAGGAACTGCCATAGCTATCAATATAGTAAACACTGGCAATCGTGCGGAACAACTGATCAATGGGATCACAAAGATAGTTATAAGTCGATCCTTCCAGTTATCAATAGAGCGGGTTGCCATTATGGCTGGGATTGCACAAGCCATTCCTGAGATAAGAGGTACCACACTTCTCCCATTAAGGCCAAATTGTCGCATGAGTTTGTCCATTAGAAATACCACACGGGCCATGTACCCGGTTTCTTCCAATATGGCAATAAAAAAGAAAAGCAGCATGATCTGGGGTACAAACATCAGGATCCCACCTATACCTGGCAAGATGCCATCAGTGATCAATGAAAAAAAAGGGCCATCCGGGAATTTGCTTTTTAATGCCAGGCTGAGATTACTGATCGATATGTCGATAAAATCCATCGGATATTCGGCCCATGCAAAAATGGATTGAAAAATGGCCATCAGAATAACCGTGAATATCAAATATCCCCATATCTTATGGGTCAATACGCTATCTATTTTATCGGTAAACCGGAATTGATGCCCATCCAGCTTTACCTTAATTGCTCCATCAATAAATTCATTGATAATAGAATAGCGGTCAATGGTTTCCTTTGCCTGCGATGAATTTATATTGAACTCATATTTTTCTATCAAGCTTTCAATAAGTTCTTTCTGTGCAACAGACAACCGATTGACATGTTTATATTGATGAATGATCAGGTAGGCCTGATAATCATTTTCTAATCTGAACTCTTTTTTAATTTCAGCGATCAGTTCCGGGGCAAAATTCTTTACATCATAGAATGGCTTATGCTCTTCTTTAGCAGCAAAGGTTGATAGAAATTCCTTGATTTTATCAATTCCTTCACCAGTTCTGGCATTGATCCCCACCACTGGAACATTTATGGCCTTCTCAATTTTATTCAGGTTAATCTTGATCCCGGACCGGTCTGCAACATCCATCATATTGATTGCCAGAATTATGGGAATACCCATGTCATGAATTTGGGTGAAAAGCAATAAATTCCTTTTAAGGTTAACTCCATCGACAATCGCAATGACCACATCGAGCTTGGTTATTGGATTCAAATCATAAACTGTTTCAAATACAACCCTTTCGTCATCAGACCTTGGATAGATACTATAGGTTCCGGGGAGATCTATGACATTAGCCTTCTTGCCTTCTTTTAAAGAACAAACTCCGGTTTTTTTATCGACCGTGATGCCGGGGTAATTTCCAATTTTCTGCTTAAGACCAGTAAGCTGATTAAAAAGAGAGGTTTTCCCGGAATTTGGATTTCCGACTAAGGCAATCTTAATATATTTTTTGTTTGCCATAAAAAATTACTGTAATAATATCATAGCAGCTTCATCGAGACGTATAGAAACATTATATCCTGAAACCCTGATTGATAAAGGATCACCCAATGGGGCCTTGAAATTCAATTTTACCTTTGAGCCAGGGAGAAATCCCATTTCAAGCAGCTTTAGGGTCAGGGAACTGTTCTGAAATCCATTGATAATACCAGATTCACCAACCTTTAGATCAGCCACCGTTTTCCCCATCCTTAAGTTTATTTAGATTGATTAAAAAGAGGCCAAAATTACATCCAATAATAATTTAAAGCAACTTGTGGCATTTAAACTTTATAAATAATCATTATTTGCTTAATTGGCGTATATTGGTCTTTAGATAATTCGGATTAGAGAGAAAAATCAAATTATTTAAAGTCGCAATTGGAATCCCTTGAATTTAAAGTATTTCGATCCTCTGCAGGGTCTGGCAAGACCTATCAACTGGCACTTGAATTCCTAAAATTGGCCTTAGAGAAACCGGATTATTTCAACAGGATCCTTGCAGTGACTTTTACCAATAAGGCCACCAATGAGATGAAGGCCAGGATCATTGATTTTTTATTCGACATATCAGATGATAAAGCGGATGAATCACTTCTAGATGCGCTTTCCGAAGGATTAAACCTCAACCGGATCCAATTGACCGACAGGGCCAGGGTGACTTTACAGATGCTGCTGCATTCCTATTCAAACTTCTCGGTGAGTACAATTGATAGTTTTTTTCAAAGGGTGATAAGTGCATTCTCTAGAGACCTGGGAATTCAGGGGGGATATGATCTTGAATTTGACCTCGACAAAGTTAAGGATGCTATCACTGACCGGCTTTTTATTCAGATAGATCAAGACCAGGAACTTAAAAAGTGGCTGGTACGTTTTGCCCTCAGCAAGATCGAATCCAGTAAATCATGGGATATCAGGTATGATATCATACAACTATCCGGACAGATTTTTAATGAGGGCTTCAGCAGTCATTATAATGTACTAAGCGATAAGATATCGGACACATCTCAAATGACAGAGATGCTCCATGACATTAAATCGGAAAGAAAGAAGATCGTTGCAGATATCAAAAAGTATGGACGTTATGGACTTGACAGGATAAAGGATTATGGATTGGAAATATCTGACTTTTACCAGGGCGAAAAAGGTCCTGCAGGCTTTTATTTAAAAATGGCTGCGGGAGCAATGAATATTAAACTGTCAAATACGTATTTAAAAAACAGCTTAGATACCATTGAAGCGTGGTTCACTAAAAAATCTAAAAAACAGGAAGCAATTACTGGTCTGCTACAGGAAGGACTTTTTGAGCACTATAAAGAAGCATTCAATTTCTATTCCCTGGAGATTATTAAAGATAACACATATAATGAAGTTCAGAAGCACTTTTTTTATATGGGTATTCTGAAAAACCTGATTGAAGGCGTAAAGGAATATCGTAACCTTAATGATGTTGTCCTGATTTCCGATCTGGCGAATCTTTTAAACACTGTTATAGGGGATAACGATGCGCCATTTATTTATGAAAAGGTAGGCAGTTTTTACCGGCACTTTCTGATAGATGAATTTCAGGATACAAGCCGTTATCAGTGGAATAATTTTCTTCCACTGATTTTGAACAGCCTTTCCATGGGGCATATGAACATGATCGTTGGTGATGTTAAACAATCCATTTACAGATGGCGGGGCGGTGATTGGGAGGTTCTGCAAAAACAGGTGGATCATGATCTAAGACATTTTCCGATAAAAGTTGAACGGCTATCAGATAATTGGAGAAGTCTGAAGCATATTGTTTCATTTAACAACGCTCTGTTCAAATCTTTGGCAGGAATACTCCAGAATAAAATCCAGGAGGAAATTGAAGAAATACCTGACCAATTTTTGAGAGAGAATGTGTCAGGTTTTGCTGATCGTTTTAGTGAAGCATATTCTGATGTACATCAGGATCTTCCGGAAGAAAAAACATATAATCAGGACGGTCTGGTGCAGATACAATTTATTCCTGATTCTGAGGAGCATGGGAAAAAATCTTCATGGAAAGAATCTGTTTTGCCTGAATTGGTAGGGATCATTAAGCAGTTGCAAGACAATAATTATCAGCCCAAGGATATTGCCATTTTGGTGAGAACAAAGGAAGAAGGCAGGAAGGTCGCGAATTATTTATTAAACCGTAAAAACAACAGCCAGGAGGATAAAAGATACAGTTTTGAAGTAATTTCTTCGGAATCCTTGTTTCTCAGAACCTCTCCTGCGATTAATATAGTGATCTATTTTCTTCGACTGGTAATTGACAAAGAGGATATAATAGCCGCGGCCAATTTCTATTACTGGCTTTCCATACTTAAATCCGGATCTGAAGAAATTGACTTTGCCGAAGTTTTCAGGATGACAAGAGACCTTAAATATCATGAGGAACTGAATTTAAAATTACTGGACATACAAGGTCAGATCGATTTTGAGAGATACAGGTCCGTACCCATAATAGACCTTATTGAAGAAGTGATTATTCTTCTCAATCTTC
>JAHEGY010000233.1 GCA_024644875.1 Cyclobacteriaceae bacterium | reverse complement strand
AGATGCCTGGAGATCAAATAAGGATGTTGAAAACGCATTTCTTACGCAAGCTTTTGTCGATAATTTATTTAAACGAGAAAAGCCAAAAAGAAAAAAGGCAATTGTTGGAGCAAATTGCAGGTTACAACTCATTGCTCCTAGAATCAGCAAATACCAATCGGTTTGTGTTGTAGGGAGTTGTAAATCTCTGGGATCCTGGAATCCAGAAACCCCTTTTATTATGTCGGATACTGAATTTCCAATTTGGAAAGCAGATATAAAATTAGAAAAAAGGGAACAGGATATCGAGTATAAATATGGCATATATGATCATAGAAAAAAGAAATTGGTTGAATGGGAGCTTGGGGAAAATAGATACCTGAGAAGAAATGGTGCAACCAAAGATCAGTTAATAATAAAAACGGATTTGAAATTTCGTTATCCTTTTGGTCAATGGAAGGGAGCGGGAGTGGCAATCCCTGTTTTCTCACTTAGATCTAAAAATAGCTTCGGAATTGGTGAATTCCTTGATATTAAGCTCCTGATCGATTGGGCTGTAAAAACAGGTTTGAAGATCGTTCAGATTTTGCCCATTAATGACACCATAGCCACCCATACATGGACAGATTCGTACCCATATGCAGCGATCTCTGTTTTTGCTTTGCATCCCATGTATCTCAATTTACACGCCATTGGAGTATTGAAGGATAAAAAGGAAATGAAGCAGTTTCAGAAAACCGGAAAGGAATTGAATCAGCTTCAACAGATCGATTATGAGGCGGTCATGAAATTAAAATCTCCATATTATAAAAAGATTTACGATCAGAATAAAAAGCAATTTCTAAAGGATGAAGGCTATAAAGCATTTTTTGAAGAGAATAAAGAATGGCTCGTGCCTTACGCGGCTTTTTCAAGACTTCGGGATCAATTCAGTACTTCTGATTTTACTCAATGGGGAGAATATGCAACATACAATAAATCAAAAATCGAAGCTTTAGCTGATCCAAAGAATAAGGATTATGATGATTTTGCTGTTCACTATTTCATTCAATACCACTTGCATTTGCAAATGCAGGAAGCGGCCGATTACGCTCGCGAAAAGGGCGTGGTGCTTAAAGGGGATATTCCAATAGGCATATATAGAAATTCTACTGATGCCTGGGTAGAGCCTCAATTGTATCATATGGACAAGCAGGCTGGTGCCCCACCAGATGCGTATGCTATTTCGGGGCAGAACTGGGGTTTCCCAACCTACAATTGGGAAGAGATGGCTAAGAATGGATATGCCTGGTGGAGGAGACGTCTTTCAAAAATGGCGACCTACTTTGATGCCTATCGCATTGATCATATTCTTGGTTTCTTCAGGATATGGGAAATTCCATGGGATTCAGTGGAAGGCTTAATGGGAAGATTCAATCCTGCCATTCCATTGTTTAAATACGAATTGGATGGAAATGGATTGCATTTTGATTATGACCGCTACTGCAAGCCGTATATTCGGGAGTATATCTTGGATGAGCTCTTTGGCTCTGATAAAGAAGATGTAAAAAGCACCTATCTCAATCATGGTGAAGCTGATTTTTACCATTTGAAAGAAGAGTTTGATACCCAACGCAAGGTTGAGGAATATATCGCATCAATAATAAGTGATGATGAAAAAGAGCGGTTATTAAAAATCAAGTATGGCCTTTTTACTCTTATAGGGAACGTACTGCTGCTAGAAGATCCGAACAGTAATGGGCAGGGTTTCCATCCAAAAATAGCATTACATTTCACGTATTCATTTAAAGAGTTGGATGATAATGCTAAATCAGCATTGGATAAATTATACATTCATTATTATTATGAGCGCCAGGAAAATTTCTGGAAGAAGAAAGCAATGGTAAAGCTTCCTCCAATCATCAACGCTACAGATATGCTGGTGTGTGGAGAAGATTTGGGGATGGTTCCTGACTGTGTGCCTGGTGTGATGAACGAGTTGGGACTACTCAACCTTGAAATTCAGCGGATGCCAAAAAATTCTGATAATGAATTTAGCCATCCTTCAGAAAGCAATTATCTAAGCGTGGTAAGTCCAAGTTGTCACGATATGTCAACCATCAGAGGCTGGTGGGAAGAAGATCAGGAACGTACTCAGCGTTTTTATAACAACCTGTTAGGGCATTTTGGTTCTTCACCGCAGTTCTGTGAACCATGGGTAAGCCGTGAAATGATTATCCAACATTTGCATGCTCCCGCCATGTGGGCAATTTTCCCTATTCAGGATTTGGTGGCCATGGATGAACAATTACGTCTGGAAGATCCTTTTGCGGAACAAATCAATGAACCGAGTAATCCTAAGCATTATTGGCGTTTCCGATTCCACCTGTATATGGAAGATCTCATTCGTGCTGAAGAATTCAATAATATGCTGAGTGATCTGGTATCGCTGTCCGGCAGGGATGGAGAAGAGTAGGATGATAAAGTAAAAAGGGATAAGAATAAGCTAAGGCAGATCGACTACAATGGTATAGTCCGATGGTTTACACCAACTGGCTGTAAGTGGTTGTATTCATTCCTATGCTTTCCTCAAATCAGACTGGATAAAACAGTTCCTTTATGTATGGAGATTCTGGCCAAACGTCAATAAATTATTGTCCGGATCAAGCATTGCAAATTCTTTTTGTCCCCATGGTTTTATTTGTAAGTGACCCGACGGGTGTATGCTTACCTTATTTTTTAAATATGATTGATATAGGGTATCAATATCATCTGTTCTGATATAAACTTGTCCATAATTCTCCTTGGGATCTAGGTCTTTATGTTCAAAGAAATGAATTTGTATTCTGTCTTTTTGAATCATTAGATAGCCATCGTAATCAGCATTTCCATATTCTTCAAAGCCCAGCTTGTTTATGTAGTAGTCCCTGGTAAGTGTTTTGTTACGCATCGGTAGTTTTGGATTGATATCAGTCAGCATAGTAATTTCTTAATAATTTTCTCAAATGATAACTTTGGTATGAAACCAATCACTGAAGTTAGAACTATATTATTCATATTGAGGAATGGCCTGGCCAAAGACTACTTCCCAGCCTGGATTATAGGTCTTGTATTCCAGTGTTGGTTTTCCATCGTAATAAACATCACCAGATGAGTACATATTTACAGTGAGCTTCTCTGCCGCCTGGAGATAACTGCTCTTTAATGATCGTTGATTGATCGTTACTTCTGAGGCTTTCATGAGCGATGCATTTGTAAAGGCC
>JAHEGY010000143.1 GCA_024644875.1 Cyclobacteriaceae bacterium | reverse complement strand
ACATAGAACGAAACTGCCTCTCCTTCTAAAGGTCTTTGTTCAAGGTTATGGGGATCAATTTCAATGGCTTCTGCTGAGATCATTTTGATTGAATCAATCTCAACAAAGTTTATATTGATCACAGCTTTTCTGATCGATATACTCTTTGATGCTTTTCTGAATTTGTCCGAACCTATAAACAAGACTTTAAATTGGTATCCTTTTTCCTCATCCCACCCTAAATTACTATAATTATCTATGGTTAATTTGGTTACACCTTCCTCATTTGACTGGACTGTGCCAAGAGGTAATTCCAGGGAATCGCTAAAAGTGAAAAAATCCATGCTTAATCCTTTAACAGGCATTATTTTTCGATTTTCCCCGATTCGCGCACGAACAGTTGCTTTCAAATCGATCCCCATTTCATTCTGATAACATACAATATCAAGATATAGCCTTAAGGGTTTATCATCTTGCGCCAAGGCAGAGTTTACCGATTTCCCCAGTATAAAAAAAGTAAAGAGAATCATTGCCCATTTCCGGTATCCATATATTATGTTGATATTCATAGTGCTATATTTTATCCTTGTCATGATGTGTATCTTGATTGGTCTCCAATTCTTCCTCCGGATTCTTGACTAAAGAGGAGGATTCCGATACCGGGATGATGGGAACAAATTTTGAGTATAAATAAAAGAAAAGACAGAATACCGCCAATCCGGAAATAGTCAGTATCCATTCAATCCAGGTCATTGAATAATGAATATATTCAATTCTTGATTCCTGCATGGGGAGCAGGGGCGTTTCCAGTGTAGGGATTATTATGATATATCTTTTTATCCACATGGCTATTACAACGACAAATGACGCAAATGTAATGCTGTTAATGGATCTGAAATAAGGTACTGCAATTATTATTATCGGCAACAATACACCCACAAAGGCCGCGAAAATGAACATCCAGCCAAATTCACTTAAATCAAATAACTTATATATCAATTCCAGTTCCCATTTCTCAGACCCGTACCAGTTGGTAAGATATTCTGCAAACGTAAAATACCCATACAGTGCCCCAAGCACGAGTAATATGATGCCTAGATATTTGAAATGTTTCTCAGTTATGATATCCTCTAACTTATATAACTTTCTGTAAACCCACATGGCAACGATCAGGACTCCTGTTCCTGAAAAAACCGCCGCTACAACAAAATACGGAGCGAATATGGTGCTGTGCCATCCTGGCCTGAGGGTCATTCCGAATATCCAGGACAGTACGGAATGCACAATGACTGCCAATGGGATAATGATAATTGACATTATGGTCATACCTCTGTGAACCAGCTTACGCTGCCTGGGTGTATCCTGGTAGGAAACGGCAAAGAAGCGATACAGGGGATGCCGCCATTTCCCTACTTTCAACCCTTTCCAGTCACGCAAAATAGCAAAATCCTGGATTGTAGCCAGGTATAGAAAAATAATACTTCCAACCAGATAGGTAGTAATGGCTATCACGTCCCAGGTAATCGGTGACTGGATCCGTCCATACAATACCAGGTGATGAAGCCGGTCCAGGCGACCCATACATAACAAAATATAGATTGGCCCCAGAATAGTTGAAATCACCGTTATCATCTCCGCAATCCGGATAATAGGTTTTCTCCACTCCACATTCAGCAGGTATAATATTCCTGAGATTAATGCTCCGGCATAACTGATCCCTATATAGAATATGAAATTAACAATATAGACCCCCCAGAAAACATTATCGCGCATGCCCGTTACATAGTGTCCTTCAAAATGTTGTATAAACAACGCCGGAAATCCTGCAAGGACGAATATGATCATGATCCAGAATAATATCTTCTCTAATAAAGATGCCGTTTCCAGTTGGGGTGCATATCTTTTTAATGCATTGACCGTTGAAGTATCTAATTTCATCTGGTTTCTTTTTTAATTTCTGATCGGCTAATGTCATATCGTTTCCGGATTTCATCAGGAAGGTCCTTAAAACCTATCTCCGGATCAAAACTCCTGTTGACAGGAGGGAGATAATAAACACTGGGCCTGGTTCCCAGTTCCTCCATATAGCGATAGCCGGCTCTTTCATAAATCAATTCGCTGAACCGGACCGTTTCTGTTCCATTTGACACAAGGTCCTCATTTTTATCACCATAATATAGAACCCCGTTCGGGCAGGCATCAATGCATCCGGGCAATTTACCCATCCTGGCCATATCAGGACAAAAATCGCACTTCCCAACTGTGCCAACTTTCTGGGGTGTGCCACTTTCAATTGCACCATGATGGTCTGTAACCTGATCATCCCTCGTATTCTCGCGCCAGTTAAATACACGGGAGGAATAAGGACATGCGGCCATGCAGAATTTGCAGCCGATACATCTTTCATTATCAATAAGGACAAGACCATCCAATCTTTTAAAAGTAGCCCCAACCGGACATACATTAACACAGGATGGGCTGTTACAATGGAAACATGGTTTTGGGAACCAATATGGTGCCGTATCTTCACCATCCTTCATATAAAAAACCTTTATCCATTCGTCCTCAGTTGGCAGGTTGTGCATCCGCTGGCAAACATCGATACATTTTCTGGCATTCCTGCATTTGGCCAGATCGATAACCATAACATATTCTTTGTTTGGATCTCCTTTCCGGGCTTCCGCGTTTGATACCAGCTGAGAAGATTCCTGAACCTGAGAAGCATCAATTTCAACCAGTTTGCCATCAGTCGTCATTACCCTTACTTTTTCACCTGATTCCCGTTTTTCATTTGGGGAACATGAAGAGAAAACTCCGGAAGTAGTTGCAGCCCCAATTCCTATTGATAATCCATTCTTCAGGAATCCTCTTCGGGATGTTCCCTTCTTGGTTTTTTTGAATTTCATAGGATTTTGTTTATGCGTAATTAAAAAACTCTCTATTATTTATACAGTAGAAAAAAGAAAATTCGATAATGGAAATTTACCTTAATTAAATGTATGAAAAATAGTTTTTATTTTCAAGCATTGATTAATAAAAAAAGCTATTTATACACTATATGGGCTAATTATTTATAAATTTTTATTAATAATATTCTGTATTAAATCTAAGAAATAAAAACTAATGCAAATCTTGCCTGCATAGCGGATTATTACCTCCTGCAGTGAGAATATAGAAACAATTTTTTATCACTATTATAAAAAAATATTATGGCCGCCTTACATTATAAGCTTGTAAGTAAATAATCTTAATTTAGATTGGCTTATAAGGCATATTTTGTTTAATTCTAATAAATATTATATCTCAATTTTATGCCATTTTGCTAGACTTTTTAATTCTTTTTTAATAAATTATTTCGAGTTTGGTAGCAATTATTTTTAAATAATCATATCATATTAATCTTCCTGTAAGGAACATGTCTTTTTTTTACCCTACCAAAGAATGAAAGGAGAATAATCATGACTGAACATAGCAAATCGGATAATTTTAGCAAGGAGCTTATTATTGAAAAGCTAAATGATCTTGAATCCAGAATAGAAAGAATTGAATTAAGATTAAGACATGTTTCTCCGGGCGAATTATATAAAGCTGAAGATGGTGAGGAATATGAGGAAATTAGATTAAAAAAACCTGAAGGATCAGCCCTTGAATCAAATCTTGTAGAATATGGACTTTCATGGCTCAGTACCATTGTCTATATGTTCGGGATCATATTTCTAATGTCCTATATCAGAATTAACGGCTATCCCCTGTTGGCATCTATCACAGGATATGCAGCTGCAGCAGGTCTTTTTATTTTCACCCATCTCTTAAGAAATTCCTTTTCTCATATTACCAGATTTCTTAATACCTGCGGTTTTCTTCTTGTATACATAGTAACCTTAAGACTTCATTTCTTCACGCTTCAGCCTGTTATCGCCAGTACCAGTATATCCTTGATTTTATTATCAGCTTCACTGGGAGTTTTAGTGTGGTATGCAGTTAAAAGTAAATCGGAATTGCTTGCCTTTTTTTCCATTTTTTTAATATTAGTATCAGGAATTATCAGTGATTCGGCATATATTACGCTTGCTTTCATTACATTATCCGCCGGATTATCCCTGCTCTATTTTGTAAAATTTGCCTGGGTGCGTCAACTGGTTTTAGTGATCTTCCTTGTTTATTTAGCACATTTAGCCTGGATCCTCGGTAATCCGTTTATGGGAAATCCTATGAAAATTATTGAAGATCCTCAATATAATATCGTTTTCCTGTTTCTGTATGGTTTGATATTCGCATCTACAATTATCCTGTCTGATAAGGAAAAAACCTCTGATAATGTTATTGGACTTGTCACAATCCTAAATGCAATTAATTTTTCCATGCTAATTATTCTCTTAACCATTGTCTTTTATAATGACAATTACTCATACATATTTTTCTCGATTGCTGTTCTTTGTTTGATTTTTTCAATTTCCCTGAAATATATGGGAGAAAGATTATTTGCTCCTGCCTTTTATGCCTGCTTTGGATTTATGGCTTTGAGTGCATCTATCTATGGGTTTTCGAAGCTGCCTGATTCCTACTATTGGCTTGCTTTACAGAGTTTAATTGTGGTTTCAATGGCACTTTGGTTCAAGTCCAGGATAATTGTTGTAGTAAATACCATTCTTTTCATAGTCATACTTTTAATTTATTTGATCGGTTCACCTTCTTCAAATAGCATTAATTTTGTTTTTGCAATCGTAGCGCTGGCATCAGCCAGGATTTTGAACTGGAAAAAAGAAAGACTGACACTTAAAACTGAAATTTATCGGAATGTATATTTAATTGCGGCATTTGTTATGGTTCTATATGGTTTAAGTCATGCATTTCCAACTCAATATGTTACTTTATCCTGGATAGGAGTCGCAATAATATATTTGTTGTTAAGCATTGGACTCAAAAATATAAAATACCGTTGGATGGGCTTTATGACGCTGGTCTTTACAGGCGGGCATTTGCTATTTGTGGATATGGCTCAAATGGATACTGGATATAAAGTTATTGCATTCCTGGTGTTTGCTGCGATTACTATCGGATTAACTATGTATTATACAAAATGGATCAAAAAGAAATCTTCCTCAGAATAGACAATTACCTGTATTTGTTCACATTATCTTCAGGTTTTGGTTTTCCCTATTCAATAACATAGGCTTCCTTTAATCTTTTGTATTTATTAAATATTAAAACTAGAATTGGAACTGTTGCTAGATGCGAATAATTATGACATATATCACTGCATATAGGATATAAATCAATGAGTTAATTCCGGAACTGCCTTTCTTTTATTAGTAATTTTGCTTCATTGTTTAATATTAATTTTTTGATATTATGAAATTGCCAAAATCCTATTATAATATGCTGTCCTTTATAGGTACAGCTATTGCGGTAATCAGTTTATCCTTCATTCTCTTATTTACCCTTGTTGGTATTTTATTTGAAGATACCAGTTCATACCTGGGATTGTTTACGTTTGTAATTCTCCCTGTATTCCTCATAATAGGCTTGATTCTGATCCCAATAGGAATAATGATCGAAGTCAGAAGAAGGAAGAAACGGGAACTTGAATATGTTGCCAAAGGATGGCCGGTCATTGACCTCAATGTATCCCGGTATCGTAATGCCATTATGATATTCGGAATTGGAACTGTTTTCTTTATCTTCTTAACCGCATTAGGCAGTTATGAAGCTTTCCATTATACCGAATCGGTTGAATTCTGTGGAACTGTTTGTCATGAGGTGATGCAACCAGAGCATGTGGCCTATAACAATTCCCCTCATGCCAGGGTAGCTTGTGTCGATTGCCATGTTGGCACAGGTGCTGATTGGTATATGAGATCCAAACTTTCCGGTTTAAGACAGGTGTATGCTGTTCTTACAGACGATTTTTCAAGACCCATTGAAACACCTATTCATAATTTGCGCCCTGCGCGTGAAACCTGTGAAACATGTCACTGGCCTGAAAAATTCTATGCAAGGCAGTTGATCAATGAAAAACATTACCTTACAGACAGTCTGAATACGGAATGGAATATTGGACTTCAGATGAAAACAGGACCTTCACATAGCGCACAGGGACTTTCTGAAGGTATACACTGGCATATAAATCCAAAAGTGAAAATCGAATATATTCCAAAAAGAGATAACCGCCTGGATATTCCCTGGGTTAAATACACAAATCTTGAGACCAACGAGGAGACCATCTACATAGATGAAGAAAATATGTTGAGTGAAAAAAGAATGGCGAATGCAGAGATAAGAGAAATGGATTGTATGGACTGCCATACCCGACCATCACATCATTATTTTACACCCATGGAATTTGTTGATGACGCCATTACTGCTGGTGAAATTCCGAAAGATCTGCCTTATATAAAGAAAATTGCAATGGATATTTTTGTGGACCCCTATGATCACACAGATACTGCTTTAATGATCATTGAGAGCAGTATCCATGATTTCTACAAGGAGGAAATGCCGGAGATCTATGAAACCAGAATTGATGATATTAATCAGGCTGTAGCTGGCATTATTGGAGGATTCAGTAAGAATATATTCCCTGAAATGGGTGTAAGCTGGGATGTATACACTGACCATATCGGACACAAGACCTATAATGGATGCTTCAGGTGCCATGATGATAACCATGTCAGTGAATCAGGGAACAAGATCAGAAAGGACTGCAATATTTGCCACACCATTGTACTACAGGGTAAGGCAGGTGAAGAAATGGTTACAGGTCTGAACGACGCCATGGACTTCATTCATCCGAAGGAGCTGGAGGAAGGATGGGACGAGGGTCTTTGTTACGATTGTCACAGGTATCTTTACTGATCTTTCAGTTTAGTAACTGTAGAGAAATACTACATCCTCAGGATCATCAAACACCTGGCTTCGTAAAAGAATCTGTAAAAACCGGCATAGGTAAAAGCCTATTTTACTTTATCCGCATAATCAAACACCAGGGCGCAGAAGGACCTGATCCCCAGAATAAGGCTATCGTCGGTCACGAAGAAATCCGGTGTATGATGAGGATATGCCTCCTTAGGGTCCATTCCTTTGGGCATTCCACCTAAGAAAAAGAACAGTCCCGGAACTTCCTTCTGATAGAAGGAAAAATCTTCTGCCCCGGTAATTGCGTTCTGCAAAATAACATTTTCTTTTCCAGCCGTAGCTTCCAGGGATGGCACCATCATTTTCGTTAGTTCCGGATCATTAAAGGTTACGGGATATCCCTTGTTGATGCCTACTTCGGCCGTTGCACCCTGACTGGATGCGATCATCGTAGCGGTTCGCTCTATATCCTTAAAGATCTTTTCACGCATACCCTCATCGAATGTCCTGATGGTCCCGATCATCTCCACCTCTTCAGGTATGATGTTGCTTCTCACACCTCCATGAATAGCGCCCACGGTTACTACAGCCGGATCCTGAGTCAACTCAGCTTGCCTGGAGACAGTTGTTTGCAATCCATTCACGATCATTGCGGCAGTTACAACAGGGTCAACACCAGCCCATGGCCTCGACCCATGGGTTTGTTTTCCCTTGACTTTTATATTGAAGGAATTGGCTGCTGCCATGGTTCCCTCCGGCTTATACCCTATCTTTCCTGTTTCCAATGTGGACCATATATGCAATCCAAAAATGACTTCCACATCCGGATTCTTCAAAACACCCTCTTTTACCATAAGTTCAGCTCCGCCTTCCTCTCCTTCAGGCGCCCCCTCTTCAGCAGGCTGAAATATGAATTTCACAGTACCTTTTATTTCATCTTTCATTTCAGAAAGTACTTTGGCCGTTCCGAGTAAGATAGAGGTATGTGTATCATGCCCACAGGCATGCATTACCCCTACTTTCTGATCGTTGTATTCAGCAACTTCCTTCGATGCCCATTCCAAAGGAACGCGCTCAGTTACCGGCAAAGCATCTATATCTGCCCTCAGTCCAATTACCGGACCAGGTTTGCCTCCCTTCAAAATGCCCACAACACCAGTATGTGCGATACCCGTCTGAACTTCAAGTCCGAAAGACTTAAGTTTTTCAGCGATATAAGCTGCAGTTTTAAATTCTCGGTTCGACAATTCGGGATATTGATGTATGTGATGCCGCCATTCAATAACAGTTGGCTCTATTTCGGATGCTAATGCATCAATTTGACTTTTTATCTTATCAACTTTTTGTGCGAACGCTGAGTTTATAAATAATGCAATCGCAATTAAAGAAAAGAAGCCTGATGTGTAATATTTCATAAGGTTTAAATTAATTAAGCCTGCAAAATAATGAATTGCTCTTATTTAATGTGCTTTTTCCCCATAAAAAAATTCATCTAGAATTATTTTCGAAATTTGCCCCAGAAAGTGCTTTCTAATATCTCACAAAAAAAAGCTGCTTATGAGACAATTTCATTTAATAATTGAAATATTATCAGGAGTAATTCTGGAAGATTAGCTTGATGCTTTTACTGGATCAGGAATAAAGTTTTCCGATTAGACGATCACAGGAATAATCAGTTTCCCTCAGTCTTCAGATATAATCAGAACTGATTGGATATTTCCTTTTGAAATTTAAAATAATACCTTAATTTACCCATCGTTAGTAATCAAGCACATTTTTTCCTACATGAAAATAAAAGGGCAACACTACAGAACAATCTGGGTTAAAGAAAATGAACCCGGGGTAGTTCAAACCATCGATCAGCGTTTATTACCCTTCAAATTTGAGATTCTGGATCTTAGAAAACCTGAAGATTTTGAATGGGCAATTGCAGATATGATCGTAAGAGGGGCTCCTTTGATAGGGGTAACCGCAGCCTATGGAATGTATGCGGCAACGCTTTCAAAACAATCAAGACATGACATTCAAAAGGTTGCGGAATCGCTTAAAAAAACAAGACCGACAGCTGTCGATCTTTTCAATTCCATAGAAAGAATGACGAATGCTATCAAAACTGCATCTGATCCAGTCAAACAATCACAAATTGCGCTTTCCCTGGCCAACCAGATGGCAGAAGAAAGCGTTGACGGGTGCAGGAAAATTGGCGAATATGGATTAGAGATCATAAAACAGATAAGCAAAAAGAAAAACGGAGAGCCGGTGAACATCCTAACGCATTGCAATGCAGGATGGCTGGCATGTATAGATTACGGAACAGCTACCGCACCGGTATACCTGGCCCATGAAGAGGGTATAAAGGTTCATGTATGGGTGGATGAAACACGTCCGCGTAACCAGGGCAGTCGACTTACTGCCTTTGAGCTCGGTGAACATGGAGTCCCCCATACCGTGATCGCTGATAATACGGGAGGGCACCTGATGCAGCATGGGATGGTGGACATGGTCATTGTCGGAACCGACAGAACGACAAGAACAGGAGATGTTGCTAATAAGATCGGAACCTATCTTAAAGCCCTGGCAGCCCACGATAATAACATCCCGTTTTATGTGGCATTGCCGTCCAGTACCTTCGATTGGTCAATCAGAAATGGAATCGAAGAGATCCCTATTGAAACAAGATCTCCAAAGGAAGTAAAGTACATGGAGGGGTGGAATGGTACAGAGATCGATGATGTACTGCTCATGCCCTATTCCAGTAAAACAGCAAATTATGGGTTTGATGTCACCCCGGGTCGCCTGATTACCGGCCTTATCACAGAAAAGGGGATCTGTAAGGCAAATGAAAAGAGTATCCTGGAATTATTCCCTGAGCAACGAACATGAGGTCAATGAAATAATTTAAAATGGAAGAAGGCTATATAAAATTCAAAGCCCGATGGGATAAGAGTCCTGCACTGCCTTTACGGTTTTTTAAAGAATTGAATAGATGGAGGGATCAACTTTATCAAATGAACCTTATTGGTGTTTATGAGAATGGAATAGGTTTTGGTAATATTAGTCAACGCTTTGACGATACCAGTCAATTTATTATATCTGGATCCGGAACAGGAAACCTTAGATCACTTACACCTCATCATTACTCACTGGTAACAGATATTGACATCGACAAAAACCTGCTTCATTGTAAGGGACCGGTAATTGCTTCAAGCGAATCGATGAGTCACGGGGTTATTTATGGTGAAAGCAATGATATACATGGTGTAATTCATGTACATCATAAGGCATTATGGCTGAAACTGCTGGATAAAGTACCAACCACAGGTGAGCATGCTGCCTATGGAACCCCTGAAATGGCTTATGAGATAATGAGGCTGTTCCGGGAGTCAGACCTGATGGAAAAGAAGATCCTTGTGATGAAGGGGCATGAAGAAGGCATTTTTACTTTTGGCAAATCACTGGAGGATGCCGGCAAGATCATACTTGAATACTTTCAGGAGCTTAATTCTGGCACTTGATAAAGGATCCCAATATTTTATTACACCTCCTAACAACACTTTGTTGACCGGATATATATCCTGATCAATAACTCCG
>JAHEGY010000049.1 GCA_024644875.1 Cyclobacteriaceae bacterium | reverse complement strand
ATTCATGATTTTATGGATTTTATCAAACGGCTGACTTTTGGATTAATATGAATTAGGATTAAATCAGACCGAATGTATAAAAGTAATATTAGGAATCATAAAATGAAATTAATTTATCTGAATACCGGGATACCAAATTCTTCCTATCGAAAATAAATCCTATACAGCAATTAAATAATGTACATTCCGATACAAAATGTTCAAAATATATTTCACAACAGTTCATCTATAATATGTTCCTTTATTTTCTATTGCTTGATATAGATCACACCATTGAGTATTTATTTATATTGGATTCATCATGGCAAATAGCAATTTTATCGAACCTTTGTAATAATAATATTTACAGCATAAGATTTTAATTAATACATTACCATACAAATCTTTATAAGATGAAAATAGAGTACTTTATCTACCGATTTTTATTATCAATTTTTATATGTTTAATGTTTCACATGTGCCTGCCAGAACAAAAGGACAAAAAGGTTGCCACTTACATAAACTCATTTCATAGAGGGCACCCGTCGAGTGATGATATCATGGATGGTATATTAGAGAATTTCCCTACCGATAGCTTTGAAATTGATACCTACTTTATGGATACAAAAAGGAATCCTTCGCAGGAACATATCAAGCAAATAGCAGAAGAATTGTTAGATACCATTAAGACTAAAAATCCTGATATTCTGCTGGTTTCGGATGATAATGCCATAAAATACATCGTTAAGCCACACCTGGATGAACTTACAATGCCGATCGTTTATTGTGGCGTTAATTGGACCGATAAGGAATATGATCTTCCACCAGATAAGGTTACCGGAATGCTGGAAATTCTACCTGTTGCTGATATGTTATTTACTATGCGCTCGTATTATCCAGCCATGGATAAGTTGCTATTCCTATCAGAAAATACGACAACTTCTCGAAAGGAGCAGCTACTATTGGATACGCTTTTCACTCGAACTGGAGTTATCGTAACTTACGAATTGGTAAATGACTTTGAGGAATGGAAGAAAGTTTTCAAGGAGGCAAATGAAAACTTCGATATTATTTATCTACCCACCAACGGTGCCATAAAGGGTTGGATTAGGGATAAAGCTATTAATTTTATCAAGCAGTGTATACAAGTTCCGGTTGTGACAACCGAGGATTTCATGATGCCCTATGCAGTTTTTGGATTGACAAAAGTCGCCAAAGAACAGGGTTTATGGGTTGCTGAAACAGCTAAGAAAATACTGGCCGGCAGCACTGTGGAGGATTTTCCAGTTACCAGAAATAAGCAGTCAACTTACTGGATAAACCGGACACTTGCAGCAAAAATTGGTTTTGAAGCAGACAGTGCCCTGGTCAATAAATCTATCATTTTGAATGAATAATTTTCTTTGTGTGTTTAGCCATCGTTTCATAATGGATGCACAAAACAGCCTAAAAAATCCTTTTAGAAGGATTAGCGTGGAATTTGTTGTATTCCGGATAGGTTTGTTAATGGGAATTATTTTTCAATCCACAATTTGCTGAAGATGTTGTCAAGGAGATCGTTAGTGGAGATCTCAACGGTGATTACACTGAAATAATGAAGTATATACCTCATGTCCGTGGGGAGGAGTTCCGATGGTAAAATAAATATCACTAGTGCACAAAGATCAATTGCATAACTCACAAGCCGAAACAATAATTAGTAATAAGAGCATAATTATCAGGATAGATGGTCATTGTTCGATATCGGCATTAAATATCCGAAAACGGACATATTTGCTAACTATTTGTACTAAAAACATCGATTATTCCTGTTTTTTAACCTCCATTTTCTGGCATATTATTTGAATTTGTAAGTAATATTAGTCATTGACCGTTATGCTGAATTGGAATTATAAGGGAATATTTTTAGCGGATCCTACAAATATTCAATTCGGTCTGGATGCTAATCCATTTTTATAAAATTCGAAGATCATGTTTAGAAATTTTTTAGTAGTTGCTCTTAGAAATCTTTTCAGAAACAGACTCTATTCTATAACTAATGTATTGGGTCTTTCAATAGGTATTGCCTGCAGTATTCTTATCCTGTTATGGGTCTTTGATGAACTATCCTATGATAAATTTCATCCTAATGCAGACCGTTTATATCTGGTAATGGTTAATACTACTTTTGACGGTAAAATACATTCCTGGAATTCATTGCCGCTACCTGCATACAAGGCGCTGCAAAACGAGCATAGTAATATCATTCACACAGCGATAACAGACAGAGGCGGGGAACACCTGCTTACGGTAGGAGAGAAGAAAATTATTATGAATGGGATGGCTGTGAGTGAACAATTTCTTGATATGTTCAAATTTCCAATGTTAAAAGGTAATGCATCTAATATCCTTAATGATATTTCATCCATTGTAATAACAGGATCAACTGCGAAGGCCTTATTTGGAGAAGAAGATGCTATGGATCAAATCATACGTATAGATGATAAAAGAGAAATGAAGGTAGCCGGTATTTTAAAAGATATACCAAAAAATTCATCACTTGAATTTGACTTTCTAATACCGTGGGACAACAAGTTACAGGATGTTCCATGGATTAAGGATATAGCTGATAAATGGATAGGGTACGCTATGCCAGTCTATGTAGAATTAAATGATGCAAGCAGAAAAGCTGATGTAGAAGAAGGCATAAAAAATCTTCTGAAAGATCATGGAATGGAAGACATGGAACCGGAATTGTTTTTATACCCCATGGCTCGTTGGAGATTATATTCAACATTTGATAATGGAGTTGAAAAAGGAGGGTTGATCGATTACGTCCAGTTGTTTAGCCTGATTGCTGTTTTCATAATTGTTATTGCATGCATCAATTTCATTAACCTTTCAACAGCCCGATCTGAAAAACGGGCTAAAGAGGTGGGTATTAGAAAAAGTGTGGGGTCAACCCGTTATAATGTTGTGGTGCAATTCATTTCTGAATCAATGATCATATCAATCATCGCTTATATAATTGCATTATTTTTCACTCAACTGGTATTACCCCTTTATAATAACCTGGTTGAAAAGGAGCTGTTTATTGACTTCCAATCATGGAGTTTTTGGGGATTCTCGATAATTATTATTCTAATTACCGGAATAATCAGCGGAAGTTATCCTGCCTTTTATTTGTCTTCTTTCAAACCAGTAAAAGTACTCAAAGGAAAAATTCAGATAGGTCGAAATGCCACTATACCAAGAAAGGTTCTGGTAACGCTTCAGTTTAGCTTCTCGATCTTTTTGATTATTAGTACGATTATTATATTCAGCCAGATTCAACACCTCAAGAACAGGCATTTGGGATACGAGCAGGCAAACCTGATCACGGTGGAACTTAATGATGAACTAAAAGCTAATTACAGGGTCATCAAGGATGAATTGTTAAGTACAGGTGAAGTTGAGGCTGTAACCATTTCTAATAGTCCAATTACAAGAATTTATAACAATAGCTTTATGGAATGGCCCGGAAAACCTGAGGATATCATGGTTGCATTTGCAGGAATTACATGTGACTACGATTATACCAGGACTATGGGAATTAAGATCCTGGAAGGGCGGGACTTTTCCAAAGATTTTGTAAGTGATTCTACGGCCATTATTGTAAATAAGGCCGGCCTGGAGGCTATGAATTTAGAAGATCCGATTGGTACAGAGTTGGTCCTGAACGGCCAGAGAAAAAATCTAATAGGTATAGCAGATAATGTTCTTATGGAATCACCATATCATGAGGTGAGACCTTTGTATTTGGTTATGGGTGAATTGGATGGTTTTCTGAGTCTTCGTATTAAAGAAACTGAAGACCTGCAGGCATCTCTTAAAACAATTGAAAATGTATTCAACCAATACAATTCAGCCTTTCCATTTGAATTCACATTTGCAGATATTGAATTTCATGAAAAATTCAAAACGATTAATATGACACAACGATTGGCAAATTTATTTACCCTGTTAACTATAATCATTACCGGATTGGGATTATTTGGATTAGCTGCCTATACTACTGAGCAACGCACAAAAGAGATCGGTATTAGAAAAGTTATGGGAGCAACTGTTTTGGGCATCATAACATTGATCTCTAAGGATATTTCCCGTCTGGTAATTATTGCTTTTGGACTATCCGCACCATTAGCATGGTGGTTACTTAATTCATACCTGGACAGGTATCCCATTAGAATGGATATCCCGTTCTGGATCTTCCCACTTACCGGATTGATCGCATTGATTTTTGCTTTATCGATAGTCATCTCGCAGGCGCTCAGGGCTGCTCATACGAATCCGGCAATCTCTCTGAGGGATGAATAGACATTCTGGAGTTGATCCCTTTATTCTCTCCAGACAAAATCGCCCTTTTCGACTGACCAGTCATTTCCAAAGAAACCTGTACCTACAATTCCGGTTATCCCATCCTTGATTACGTTGCTATTTACAATGATTACATCCGGGAATGTGGTGCCATTGACCAGGTAATGGTTGGCATAGGTCGCCTTCATTCCTTTTTCACCTGTGGCTGTTACAATGCCCACACTCGCGATACCGCTGTCTTTCCTTGGGTAAATAAAGTATATTCCATGGTCTTCCCCCTCAAATGATCTGTCAGGCATGGAGATCTTACCATGCTCTACCTGAACAGGGCAGGAGTTGAGTAATGGTTCCCATGCGGAGTTGTTATCCCTGTTTCCATAAAGGATCACATTTTGGTCCGGATATTTTTCTGGAGAAAAATCGGTATCCTTCATCAGTTCAACATTTCCATTTCCTCTGTAGTAGAACTTCTCGGCATCGAACAACGCCCGGTGATACCACCATTCATTTTCAGTTTTGGTTCCTTTTGAGGCATAAACCAGTACCATATTATTTCGGAAGGCATCTTTGAAACCACCGTTTCGATGGGGCCCTTTTTTAGTGATTGATGGTTTTTCCGATACCTGCCAGGCGTCACTGTTTTTTGATAAACTTAAAACGGCGGTAATATCATCGATGCTTATTTCCTGGTCATCCACTTTAATACTAGCTGAAGTATTTCCCATTTTGGCCAGATCAATATTGAGTGTCGCTACATTGTCCGTGGTTATACTTGAGATGCTGTCTCTTTTGAAATTAAACAAGCTGATCTCAAATGGGATTTCCTGTTGATGAATTTCAATAAAATGCGATTTTGATGAAACGCCCGGGGAGGCTGTGTAAAATTCAATTTTATCAATTTCACTTGAAGATTTGATTTCTCTAAACTTAAAGAAGTCAAAGATCGGTGGCCAGTCTACGCTGTGATCCCCATACCAGTGGGATCCATTGGGATATTCATAATAAGCGAAATCATTATGAAATGTTCCAAGATTAGCACGCATTTCACGAGCAATGAATGTTGGAACAACCGTATCTTTTTCTCCGTGAAGTATATAAACGCCATAATGCAGGTAATTTCTTTTCAATTTCAATGTACGGCTCGGGTTACCCGCCCTTCGCATCATCGAATCAATGAGGATATCTTCTTCGTCTGTGAGCGTGCCAGCAGCCAGCATTTCATTGACCTGCTCTCTCGTCATATTAAATCTCTTTAAATCATCATCACTCATGGTCCTTAATCTTCGTGTAAAGCTGCCCCGGTATCCTAAGAGATCCGGATAACCAGCAGCAGGGGCAATAGCAGCCCAGCGATCAGGATAGGTAGCCCCCAGGTACCATGTACCATGTCCTCCCATGGAATGACCGGTCAGGTAGGTGTGTTTTGGGTCTGTCTGAAGTAAATTTTGTGTATGTTCCAGGACTTCCAGCGCATCAAGCCTTCCCCAGTCTTCCCAGGCAAATCCAAAAGGTCTGCGGTTTGTAGGAGCCACCAGATGTCCCCAGTCTTTCTTCTTGTAAGCCCGGGCCTGGTTGACCGCTTCCACGGATGCTCCATGAACAGAAAAGAATAATGCCGGATCTTCGATGTTTTTATTTGAAGAGGGGGCGACACTGTAGTATTGTACACTTCCATCAATATCACTAAGGAATGTCTGTTTGTGATGATTGTACTTGGATTTAATATCCAGCGTGAGATTTTCCTGGTGCAAAACCTTGCCTCGATTATCTTTTAAGGTTATTGAGAATTCTGCCTTTTCGCCATCCATATTTTCAGGTGTTGGAATCTCCAAGGGTACCTTTCTTACGTTCATGGGGGAGATTGATGGAATAGGAGATGTCACACTTTCTGATCCGTTTTCACAGGTAATACTTCCTCCTTTAAACCAGTTCTTATTTACATTCATCACCCGTATGGCTGCCAGGTAATCTTTATTCTCTTCCTTGAGGATATCCGGGGTGGTCATATCTCTTTTGGTGAAAGCGATGGTCTTTTCCGGTGTAAGTATCCTTGCCCTCATTCTTGGAAACCGTCCACCTTGGAGGACGAAAGTATTTCTGCCTTTTTTTAGTCGAATCGGGATCAGGCTGTATCCGAAATCATAATGGTCGCCTTCGTGCGGGAAACCATTTATAAGTATCATAGTATGACCGGAGGCTTCAAAAATTACATTTTCTTCTTTATCAGCTTGGAATTCCAGGTATAAGTAGCCGGATCGTAAGGCTCTGTCGCTGAATTCATTTTTTTCTCCCACTTCGATCTTCTCCCATTTTAACGTATTGCCAGCAGCATCTTCAATAAATGGCTCCCCGGCTTTGATCTCTTCCGGTTCCTCCAGCAAAAACTTAGAATAAACCGGGTTTTTGGGTGTTGAACTGGAATTGAACCCGAAAGACCGGATCTTCAGGATCAATCCTTCCTTAAATATATGTTTAACTGAACCTTCATTTATTTCCTCAACTTTTTCCTTACCAAAGTATTCTACTATGTTCCCTTGCTTGCTTTCTTGTGCAGAAACGGTTATTGCAATTTTAATCGTCAATACAAAAAGTAATGTCTTCGCCATTGATCTTATCATAATGAATTCTAATTTTATGTTATAGTACTTCTTTGTCTTTATATTTTTCCTGAAGTTCTTTCAGCTGACTTTTTAAATCTTTAATAATTTGTGTGTATTCCGGATGCTGAATCAGATTACTCATCTCGTTAGGGTCTTCTTGCAGATCATATAATTCCCACGAATCAATCAAATCGTAAAAATGAAGGAGTTTATACCGGTCGGTTCTTATACCATAATGGGGAGAAACACCCCAACCCTTTTCGTAAAAGTGATAGTAGATTGCATCCCTCCATTCAGCAGATCCATTCCAAGTTTCACGTAAGGGAAGGCCTTGCATAGATGTTGGTATTTCTGCACCGGCGATATCAAGCAAGGTAGGAGCAATATCAAGGTTTAGAACCAGCTGCTCTGAGACTATTCCTTTTCTTATTTTGTCAGGATTTTTGATCATCAATGGTGTCCGAAACGCCTCTTCATACATAAACCGTTTGTCAAACAATCCGTGTTCGCCAAGATAAAATCCCTGGTCGGATGTATAAACGACCACCGTATTTTTATCCAATCCATTGTCTTTCAGGAAATCCAGCACGTCACCCACACTTTCGTCCACCGAAGCAATGCAGCGAAGATAATCTTCTATGTATCTTCTGAATTTCCATTGGTCGTACCTTTTCTCGTTATTTTTTGCTTCCAGGAATTCTGTTACCTCTTTCTTGTAAGATTCCTCCCATTGTGCTCTTTCATCCTGGCTTAATCTATTTAATCTTCTCCAGTATTCTTCCGGGGCCCACCAGTTGACTTCTACGGTATCGCAATCTATACAAGGCACTTTGAAATCCATGCGAATGTCCATGTGATCTTTTACTGTGAGCATCTGTTTTTGCAGCCCTTCACGGCCTTCATAATCATCGTAGAAATTTGAAGGCAGGGGAAACTTTGTATCGTCGAATAGTTGGAGGTTTTTTATAGCCGGCATCCAGCTGCGGTGAGGCGCTTTGTGGTGCATCATCAGAAAGAAAGGTTTGTTTTTATCCCTTTTTTTCAGCCAATCGATGGATAGTTTTGTGATAATTTCGGTAACGTACCCTTGGTAAACCGTATCCTTTCCCTGTTTGATAAAGTCGGGATTATAGTAATCACCTTGTCCGGGCAGAACATTCCAGTAATCAAATCCGATAGGATCACTTTTTAAATGCCACTTTCCTACGATTGCGGTTTCGTATCCATTTTGTTGAAGGAGTTTAGGTATTGTTTGCTGGTTCCCATTAAAAACTTCACCGTTGCCTCTTACACCATTTAAATGAGAGTATTTACCGGTTAACATCACAGCACGACTTGGAGCGCATATGGAATTTGTGACAAAAGCCCGGTTATAAAGAATTCCATCCTTAGCAATTTGATCAATGTTTGGAGTCTGAATTAAATCGGGACTATACGCACTTATAGCCTGAAATGCGTGGTCATCAGACATGATAAATAAGATGTTAGGTCTTTCCGGACTGGAACACGCAGATATTATCAATAAAAAAGTATTGAACAGAATAAACAAACTCAGGTTGAGGCGGATTTTTACTTCCATTGAATTAAAGATCTTTCAATTTTCCTCTTAAAATTTCATTAAACATTTCTGCCGGGGACATCATCAGAAAATGGCTAACACTATCAATTTTTACCGACTCGACAAAATTCACGCCATTTTCCCTGAATTTCGGAGCATTATTATCGGTTCGCGCATTGATACTGTAGATGGGTATATCCCCAAGTTTACTCAGAGATAACTGCAAGTCACTATAGTTGTAAGTAATGAGATTTTTAAAGGCACTAAAACCAACTTCTGGCTCAGCGGATGACATATCCCTTGCAATCCATTCCTGGAGTGTGGAATCAGTTTTTGGGAAATACCAATTCTTTATCATATTATAGGTCTTCTCTTTGAAATTGGAATTAGTCCAGCCCTCCGTCCACATGTTCACAACTGAATCAAGTGCTGCACCTGTTAGTGATTGTGGATATTCTTTAAATGAATCCACCAGGAATACAGCCTTGATCTTATCCGGATTTTGAGCAGCTGTCTCCGCTACTACACTACCTCCCATCGAGTGTCCCAGGATTACGCAATTGGTTAATTCAAGATTACTAATTACAGCTGATACATCATTAGCAAAACTTTGCATGGTATAATTTTCCCTGTCAAGACCAGATTCCCCATGGCCGGCAAGATCAATAGCTACGATCTTATGGTCTTTCTTAAAATATTCAATTTGCTTGTTCCAGTATGATTTATCACAACACCAGCCATGCACAAATACCAAAGGCATATTACCTTCACCATGAGTTTGATAGGCTATTTTTGTGTCATCAGCCGAATTTATAAAATCAGTAATACCAATTTCATTGCCTGAATTTTGCTGTTGGCATCCAATTAAAAAAGTGGTTATAAAAGCAATAATAATAAGATGAGATTTCATGTTAAAATCGTTTTTATCTCAAGATAGCGATTAAAGAAAATATCTTCGAATTTATGGGTTAAAAGATTTGTCTTCTTGTGTTGCTTATCAGTTGAAATTATTGAAGAAATTTGTCCACCTGACAGTATCAAACATTGATTTATTTGCCTTTCCGAAAATATAGCTTTAAGACTTTTGTATTTCTGATTGAAAAAAACAATCCATTTGATCAAGGATAGATTTCAATAGTTTACCGATTTATGTAACTTATCAATTGGATTTGAATATTGAGGAAGAGATATGTTAAAAAAAGGACAATATAGATAGTATATGACACCCAGGCAACGTATGAATATGGCCATGAGACTACAGCCCCCTGACCGTGTTCCGCTGATGTGCCAGTTCAGCTTCGGGTTCATCAATCAGCAACTAAAGGGTTCCGGGATCAGTCCGATGGAAATGTGGCTGGATGCTGACAAATATGTTGAAGGACTGATGATACTCCGCGATCGCTTCGATTTTGACGGAATACTTGTATCGGTTCATGGACATTTTAAAAACTGGCGCTCTCAGATCAAACAGTTAGAACTTAAACGAGGTGTTGAGATTGCTACCTTTAAAAACCGGAGGGAGTCGTATCCTGATGATGACCTGCCTTCTGCCGAGTTCTTTAATTCCCAAGAAATGGATATTGAAAGTGTCCTGGTTCAGGATATCCCGGATGAGATCAATTATATACCCTCATCAAAGGATTGTCATGCCTTCATTGATATACGGGATCCATTCCGGGTATTTGATATCATTGATGAAAAGGTAAAAGGAAATTATTCTATTCATGCCGAGGTTACATCTCCCTTTGATTATTTTCTCGATCAGTTTGGGTATGAGAATGCCTTACTTGCTTTGTTAGAGGATCCCGATAAATGTAAACTGATCCTCCAGCGGTATACGGATGGGCTAATTCATCTTGCAGGTGATATGTGCAAAAAGAACATAGATGCTGTAAAGATATCTTCTCCTTTTGCAGGGATGGGCTTTATCTCCCCTGACCAGTATCTTGAATTTGAACAACCGTATATCCGGCAAATAATTGAAGTTATCTCACGATCAGGAAAGTACTCCTACGTGCATACCTGCGGGCTGATCAATGACCGGCTGGAGTATATGCGGGATACCGGTACTGATGGCCTGGAATGCCTGGACCCCCCTCCTATAGGGAATGTGGAATTGGAGGATGCTTTTAACCGGATCGGCTCCGAGATGTTTATTAAAGGAAATATCGATCCAGTAAATACCTTATTCAATGGCTCCGAAGATTCAATTTCTACAGATGTCCAACAACGTCTTCGAACAGGAATGCGGAATCCAGGATTTATTCTAAGCTCTGCCTGTTCTATAGCACCAAAAACTCCACCTGAAAATATTCTATTGTTGAGACAGTTAATCGGAAAATACGGGTATTACGTTTAACTTATGGGGATTGGATATGCATTACTCACAAATTCATCTCCTACCTGTAAATCCTTGAAACGGTCAATTTCACCTTCAGAATTCCTTTCTGATCCACCACCAGTGCGAAGAAGTTGTCACTGTTCAACTTGATCTCATAGCTGTGGACCTCGGGAGGTGTTAAGTCCTTTTCTATAACATCACCGATCCTGAGGTAATCCTTATCTGTCTGGCAGGCGGCATAGCAAAATACTAGAATGTCTGAGTTAAGAAAACCACTATTAGGGATATCTAGTGGTCCAATAAGTTTATCTCTATTCCATTTTAGGATCTTACGTTCATATCAAGGCTAGATCAAATAAAAATTTGAAATTAATCGCCGGTAATGCCTCTAAAGAATCACTGAAATATAACTTGAAGTACTACATTAAAAATCCATTAGTGTCTTTGATGGGAGGTGGCACTTCTGAGTCCTCAATCATTTCTCTCATGTCAATTTCTATGGCCCTGGATATCGAAGTAATAGGGATATCATTGTAGGTGCCTTCGAATGGATTTTCGGAATAATCACCAATTTTCTCCATTAAATAGAAAACCCAGGTGATAAGCCCTCCTAAAAACGGACACATCCAGATCATCCATGGTTCTTTTCCGATCATGATATCCATCAAACCAAATGGTATTAAGGCTGTAAAAACAAGGGTGATCCACAAGGTGACAGAAGCATATTGCCGGGGGAAGGGGAAATTCTTAATGCGCTCGGATTTACCCTGGTCCGTATAAAACGAGCTTATCAGTTGATGCAATTCCATATGTCGAAAATCATCATAATAGTCTTTATCCCTGATTTCCTGAAGTCTAAGTGATTGATTTTTCAGGATCTGTGTAGCCATATTTGTTTTTCCTTCAAGTTTTTCAAGTTCATTCTTTGAGAGGTATTGACTAAGCTCACTGTCTAATTTATTGTTATAATCCTCACAAACAATAGGTGCATATAATCCACTGAGGCGATTTTCAGTGTGTTCCCATTCCTTACTTAACCTGAGCTGATGTCTCAGGGCCGTCATCCAGGCAACATGCCTGTAGATTAATTCTTTTCTGATTTCTTCCTGATTCCGGCCATTTACAAAAGCGATCACTGCCGCTCCGAAGGTCCGGCTGTTATTCACAATACTCCCCCAGATCTTTCTGGCTTCCCATGTTCTGTCGTAGGAGCTATTGTTTTTGAAACCCAGGTAAAATGCTACGGCTATACCAATTACCCCTAATGGGCCCCATGGTAAGGATAAGTCTATCCCTGAAAAATAGGAAGTAGCACAAATTAATAAATTATACAGGATACCAATTATAAATGGCCACTTAGACCAATTGAAAGTCATCCAGAAGCTGTATCTTCTTTTTACATACATAATATTTACGATTTTTTAATTCACGTTCTCCTTAATAGTCTAATCAGGAAGTATAAAACTCTTAATGCACAAAATGATATATTCTGTTAAAAACCGTCTTTTCTGATCCAGAGGTGAATATCATTCTTAAATTTCCTCCAGGGGCGGCATTCTTAATTCCTCAATTTTCCAACCCGCCAGTTTTGCTCCAGCCTGATAGGCGCTTTCCAGAAAGTTCAGAACCGTGCCTCTCCTATGTTGAAGGATCAAATGAAGGGTGAATCTGGTTTCTTTCCACTCGCTGAAGGTTAGTTGCGGTAGGTTTTCTTCTTCAATTTCTTTGATACTAATCTGATCGTATCGGGGCTCTACCTGTTTTTTGTTTGGAATTATCCAGATCTGAAGGAAATTCACATCTTTATCAGTATTTCTGTTGTATTCGCTATGGTATATTCCAGTCCCTGCACTCATCACTTGAACATCTCCTTCCTTGATTACGGCTACATTTCCCATGCTGTCTTTGTGTTCTAAATCGCCTACAAGTGGGATAGAGATAATTTCCATGTTATCGTGTGGATGTGTTCCAAAACCCTTGCCACTTGACTCTATATCGTCATTCAAGACCCGAAGAACACCAAAGCCCATTCTTTCCGGATCATTATAATTTGCGAAACTAAAGGTATGATGAGTATCCAGCCATCCATGATAGGCATGTCCCTTGCTTTCCGCTTTATGTACCGTCCTTATCATTTTTCAATATTTATTACACTTATCATTTCAGGATGGATTTAATTCAGGAACAAATGTTCAGGGTTTTTGTTTAACCGCTCATGTTCGTTTTAGTCAGTATCGTTTTAAGTGCTACTAATCATTTTATATGATCGTTCCGGCATTACACGGAACGTTGTATTAAAGTTGCTGCAATCTTGCAAGATATGAACTCTATGTAATGAAAAGCAATCATATATTGAAAATTTATTGAGTGGATGAAATTATTATTAAAGGGTTTGTGTATATGGGTGTTTCCAGTCCCGTTGCAGTGGGCTGAAAAAGGCTAAAGAGTATAGAGTAGTAAAGGTTCTTTTTTACCTCTTAATGCGATTCTGCCTACTTCGCTTGGTTGGAAATGATCAAGCTTTCGTGCCAATGTATTGATCAAATATTCCGACAATAGAATATTCACTTTTAATTCGTTGCATTTGGCCTGGATCCGTGCGGTGGTATTTAATACATCACCTGAATAGACTATATCCCGCTTTAGTATACCAATCTCACCCGCCATTACTGAACCGCAATGTAATCCGGCTTTGAACTCAGGAACAATTCCATCATATCTATCTTTGTAATAGGTCGCCAGGTTCAGAAAACATTGTTGGATCTCGAAAAAACAATAAATGGCGTTGGCATTTTCAATACCAATTTTCTTTTTCCAGCTAATTACGATTTCATCACCAACATATTGATAGATCTCACCATTGGTCCTTAAAATTGCCGGGGTTGAATCCCGATACACCTCCTTGAGAAAATTAAAATACCTCTCTTCTCCCAATTGCTCTGCCATGGTAGTGGATCCACGAAGATCAAGAAACATAAAAACACGTTCCTCTCTTTTCGGATGGAAATATTTGCCAAGCAGAAAGGAAGCAAAGATGCCGGGACCATATTTATCATTTACCAATAAAGCAACAATGGTAATCAGAACTATAAACAACCATAAAAAATAACTCTGGACCTGGAGAATGGATGTGATATCAGACCATACACCTAACCATAATTCTCTCTCAAAAGAAAAAATATTGAATTCAGATGATCGATAAAAAAGGCTGGTAATGACTGCTACGATGCCATAGATCATTGTATAGGTTAAAAAAATATTCAATAATGACCTCCGATATGACAGTGTCCTGAGCCATGTACTCCAGAAGAATACCAGGAATGTGCCGCCAATTAATCCACCGGATATGCCGGATACTATACTTCCGATAAAATGTGTGGTAAAATTCTGATTTTCTGTATTGAGATCCAATCGTAACATTGCTGCATAACCGGTAAAAAACAGGAATATTGAAATCAAAAAATAAAAGAAAGTGATCCAGAGGATCTTTTCTATCTGGCTTCTCAATATGGAATATTTTGGTTTCATTACAGATATTCTTGGTTACGATATTAGAGTATAGTAAAATGCCATTAAGACATTCGAAGAAATTACTCAATGTAGGATTTAAATCCCTCCCGGAGTTTAAGGTACCCGGACTCGTTTGGATGCAAACCATCCGAAAATAAGGATTCCACAATCTTACCCTCCTCGTTTAAAAATGAAGCTCCAAGGTCGCCGTACTTCACCCTGAGGTCAGCAGCTATTCGAGCTATTTTGATATTGAGTCCCGCTATGCGGTCTTCATAATCTCTCCTGGGCAAAAGGCCGAACATGATAATATCCGAACTTGGCTGCCTGGATTTTATGCCTTTGATCAAAAGATGTAATCCTTCGAGGATCTCATCATCTGTATTCAGATGAAGGTTGTTGGTACCAATCATGACCATGATACGTTCTGCCTCAAACCCGTCGAGTTCTTCATGGTAAATGCGCCATAACACGTTTTCAATACGATCCCATCCATAAGCGTAATTCCTGATACCCTTGGGGGTAAATATTGTTTCCCAGGTTTCTTCTTCTGTAATCAGCTTAGTTCTTGGCAATCCGCCCCAGAAATGGATGATCGAATTTGCCAAAATAACTGACTTGGGGGGATCTGTTGTATTCATCTCAAGTATTTCATTGTGCCTTTCCTCCCAATCATAATTGTGGGGCTCACGGTATTGGGTGACTGGTTGAGTGGTTGAATATGTACCAATGGGTTCTTTTAAGACCGACCTGAGTTTTTTTGTATAGGCATCTGCATAATTCATCATGCCCAGATCGTTGGGATGGGTGCCATCTACAGTTCCGTCGGGCGACATGCCAATCTCATCATAACTTAAATAAAAAAGTTCACTATATCCTTCCTGCTTTAATTGATAATATGCCTCTAATTGAAGCCGGTTTACATGGCTGAAGGATTCTTTTCTGGATTTATTGATAAACTGCTCTGAATAACCGGCATGATCAACCAGCAATATTGGGAAATCCGGTTTATTGGATTTTAAGAATCGAACGGCTTCTAACACTCGATTCTTGAATTCTTCATCGGTGGAAATTCCCAGACGTTCCCAGCTGTTTTTTGGTAAATTGGGCAGGCAGTCCAGGATAAAAACCTTGGCATCGATTTCTGTCATCAGTTCGAGGACCGGTCGTTCCAGTCTCCCTGATCCGCTGAAACCCAGATTGACCAGGGGTCTGTCCATATTCCTTCCCAGGATGGCCGTCCAGGCCATACCGGGACGTGAAGCACATCCTCCATGGGCGATGGATGTACCATAAACAACAATCGGTTTTTCTTTTCGTACCGGCAAAGGCCTGAAGAAAGTGGTATCCGGAACTCCTATTTCGAGCCAGGTTACCTGGTTGTACAGTGGCAAATAAAGCCTGTATTCCCTGCCGAGTTGATGATACTGATCATTAGGAGTCAATCCGTGAAAACTGTAGGTAACAGTATCGGAAAAATTTCTCCTGCCGGCGCACCATATCTCCTTCCCATCACTATCGATGGCATACAGGTCAACACCGCTGACCCCTGTGGCAGGCATATGATTCATAGCAAAACTTCCCTTTTTAACTACCCTATATCGAATGATGATATTTGGACTATTCGTGCGAAAACGGATCATCAATCCGGCCGATTGTTTCGAATTTCCCCATACATCTTTGGCCACCTCTACTTTAGCCCTTGCAGGCAAGCGGTCATAGGGGTCCTCGACTTCCTCACCCCATACCTGGCCTTCAATCACCTGGAATTCATTCTTGACCGGATCCCACCATTTTATGGATGAGTCTTCCTGGGAAATTGATAATATTGGCGTTAAGGTGAGAAATAAAAATAATAGTCGCTTCATCAATCTAAAATCAGATTTTTCGAGTCCATAAGCAAGAATTCTATAATGAATAATTAATTCATATTTTATTCGATCAGAATGAAATTATGTCAGGATAGATTACGGGGAGGTTTAATACAAGAAATGGAGATTGGTGGGATGAACAGGATTGCTGATTTTTTCATCACAAGCGAAGTTTTTATTACAGATTAAAATCAATATATTGCATATTGTGGATAGTCCAACATCCGCATTTATTCCTCTTTTCAAAGAATCGACATTACTTATGGGAAAATTCATTTATAAATCTGCTATAGAGCTGGCCACTATAATACGGAAAGGTGAGGCCACTTCAGAAGCCATCGTACAGGAACATATCGACCGCATTAAGGGATATAATGATCAACTCAATGCAGTCGTGATTGAGACCTTTGAAGATGCACTTAAGGAAGCCCGGATATGTGACGAGGAAGCTAAGAATGGAAAGTTTCGTGGACCTTTACATGGTGTTCCCATGACAGTAAAGGAACAATTCTGGGTGAAAGGGTTAAAGAGCACTATTAACGTAAAAATGTTCAGGGATTTTGTCGCCCCGGAAGATGCTATTGTAGTGGAGCGAATTCGGGAGGCGGGAGCCGTTATCCTTGGGAAAACCAACATCCCAAAGAACCTCCTGGATTTTCAGGTCTGGGGGGAAATCTATCCTGAAGGAAAGAATCCGTATGACCTTGAACGTACCCCTGGAGGGAGTAGCGGGGGTTCCTCGGCAGCGCTGGCATCAGGTATGGTTCCCATAGAGCTTGGTGGTGATTTTGGTGGTTCAATACGAAATCCAAGTAATTTCTGTGGTCTCTATGGCCTGAAACCTACGGATGATTCACTCCCTGGCCATGGTCTGGCCCCAATGCCGAAAGGTGCAAAAGGATTCGTATTTCATATGGCCCAGGCAGGCCCGATGGCACGGGATCTGGATGACCTTGAACTGCTCTGGAATGTGCTCTCCGGCCCGGATATACGGGAAAGAAGAGTGCCCAGAATCGATTATGGAAAGCCATCCGGACGGGCATTACAGGATTATAAAATTGCCTGGGTGGATGAATGGCCCGGTTTTCCGACAGGCGATCAGGTAAAACGATCGATTCGTGACCTGGTACATAAAATGGAGTCTAAAGGAATAAAAATGCTCAACAATGGTCCCGGGAATAACCTGCATGAGCGATCCCTTGCTATCTGGATACGGATGTTCCCTCAGTTGTTAACTCAGGACATGTCGGCCGTTATCCGGCCCCTGGTCAAATGGGATCTTAAGCGTTCTCTGATGAAAGGCATTAAAAAATTCAGAAAGGAATTCAGCCAGGGATTCAAACCGAGTTTTATTAACTATTCAGAGTCGATGGGCATCCGGTCCCGTATTATAGCTGAATGGGAAGCTTTCTTTGAAACATATGATTTCCTGCTATGCCCGATGGCCTTCGGTCCAGCTTACAAGCGCTGTAAACTTGGCGATAAGATCAAGGAAGAAGGTAAGGAGATGGCATATATGGAATATGTGTGGCCATTTACCGCATGCTTCAACGGCACTGGTCATCCGGGCATGAATATCCCCCTGGGCTTGAATGATCAAGGTTTGCCAATCGGCGTTCAACTTGTTGGACCCTACTGGAGCGAGAAGGAAATGTTCCATTTTGCTAAGTTGCTTGTTGAACTGACCCCTGGATTTATACGGCCTGAAATGTAAGAAACGCTGTTAAATTATGCTCCTGTAGACGAATCTTTTTGGGATACGAAATACATTTCAAGCATACCTTTATTCTTAGCATTGATACGGCCTCTTTTCGAAAAGCTTAAATCGGGATCATCTTTAATATAGTCATAAGTAGAATCGGATATGTTTACCTGCCCGACCTCCCCGCTGCTTTCCATCCTGCTGGCGATATTTACGGTATCACCCCAGATATCATATTGAAATTTTTTAACCCCTACAATGCCGGCCACCACCTGTCCGGTATGGATCCCTACCCGCATCTCAAAGAAGGGTTTGCCCAATTCCTGAAGTTCCTTTTTTCTGGTTTCCATAAAGGACTGCATTTCCAGACCGGCAAGAACGACTTCTTTGGCTGTCGTGGTGTTGGTTGCATGGAGTCCGCCAGCTGCCATGTAGGCATCCCCAATGGTTTTTATCTTTTCAATGCCGTATAAAGTGATTATATCATCAAAAGCTTTGAAGCAGGTGTTGATCTCGGCCACCAATTCCTGAGCATTCAGACTTTCAGCAATACTGGTGAACTCTTTGAAATCGGTAAAAAGTACGGTCACGTCCTCGAAATTCCGTGCAACTGATTCACCCTTCATTTTTAGTTCTTCTGCCACTTCACCTGGTAGAATATTTAAAAGCAGGTTTTCAGACCTTTCCTTCTCTTTTTGAATCACTGATCGTGATTTTCTGATGTAAGTCAATCGACTGTACAAGCCAATCGATAAAATGAAGATCCCTATACCAACAGAAAGAAACAGATTTTTACGGGTTTTTTGCTTACTGATCTCTCGCTCTGACACAAGGGCTGCGAGAAATTTTTCCTCTTCCATTTTCAGACTATCCGCAAGCATTTGTTGTTTAAATTCCATTTGCTGAAGTTGCCTGACCGTTTCTTCATTATGAAGACTATCGGTCAGGGCAAGAAATGTTTCATGATACTCCAATGCATTGCCTGCGTCTCCAAGTGCTTTGTAAGTCGTATACAGACATTCACATGCGCTTATCTGTTCCTGAATATCCCCGGTCTCAAGCGATTCTTCATATCCCTGTTTGCACCTGTCCAGTGCTTTAGAATGATCTGATAAAATATTAAACAGATTTCCCTGATAAGTATATATGGAACTTAATATTGCGTTATAGCCAATTTCCATGGCAGCCTCCAGACTTTGCTCGTAATATCTCCTGGCCTCAGTATATTCTTCACGCTTCATATGTATCAGGCCAATAGCAAGATAACAGTCTGCTACGAGGTCTTTTTCAAAATACTTCTGACATATATTAAGACTTTTTTGAAAATATTCCATAGCAATGGATAGATCCTGTTCTTCCAGAAAACACTCCCCTATATTGAAATAGCCAATTGCCATACCCCTGTGTTGCTCAAATTGCTCATCAATGCTCAATCCTTTTTCATAATATTCTTTTGCCTTTACATAATCTGCCTGCTGAAAATATATTGCCCCCAAATTGGTGTAAATCTCAGCATGAATTCTAATGTTCTCTGAATCCACATCATACTCAAAATACTTATTGAAATATTGAATAGCCTTAGTATAGTGGCCCTGATGATAAAATATTGCGCCCAAACGAAGATGCATGTCAGCTATATCTTCTTTACTATCTATAGCTCTATATAAATCAATTGCCTTGAGGAAGTAATCTAAGGATTTTAAGTAATCTCCTTGAAAATAATAATTGACTCCAATGTCCTGGATTGCATTTGCAATTCCGAATGTATCCCTGATCATCTCACTCTCATTCAAAGATCTTTCATAATACTCATGAGCTTTTTTGTATTCATGTTGCTGGAAATAATTTCTCCCAATCTTAGCATAAAGAATGATTTTATCAGGTTTGATATCATACTCTTTTATAATGTCTAAACTGGAATTGAAAAATTCCAGGGCTGTATCGAATTTATATAAATGTTGATAGTATTCTCCCTTAATCTTAAGTGCATGTGCATAATGATTAATTAACTCCGGGCTATTCGAAATATTGATGATCGTATCAGCAAGCGCATTTGCACTATCAGGATGGGTTTCGAGGAGGATCTCTGATAATTCGCACAGCGCATCAATCCGCACAGAATCTGATAAAGATGTATTCTCCCAGGTGGTCCAAAGGCTACTGGTATTCTGAGCTGAGGCAGACAAATTCTGAAGCATAAAAACAACCAGGAATATTATTCTTGTCATGTAATTCTGTTTAAATCTTTGGGGGAAATTGATCTCGGTACCTTTAATTTTTCAGACCAACCATCAAGTATAGCTAAATTTTATATATAAACCATTAGCAATTATGAGATGTTTGAAAATATTCCATCAAGTATTCACTCCCGGCCTGGGGTGCAATCATATCGTGTGTCATGACCGTCATAAAGAATTCTATGGGGCCATAGGTTTTTTGACTAGTGAATGATCTCATCAGTTTGAGTGTAATGTCTCTGATCCATAAAGGAATATGAATGATCTTTTCTTTTTTCCCAAGTGCCTGGAAGGCCATTCCGGCGATTTCATTTTGAGTGAATATTTCAGGGCCGCCAACATCAATTTCTTTTTCGGCACTACCCATTTTCTCAACTATAAAATCGGCCAGATCCTGACCATGAATCGGATTACTTTTGTAATGACCATCACCAATCAGATACACTTTGCCTTGCCTGGCCATTTGGAGCACCTCAGTCATATCAGAGAAAAAACCATTCGGTCTGATAATGGAATAATCAATTCCCGAGGATTTAAGATCGTCCGCAAATCGCTCTTTCGCTTCGATCATTTTTAAATCTCTGAATAAACGTCCGTTCAGCACTGAGACGTAAATGAATTTTTTAACGCCACTGTTGATGGCTTCTTCCAGCAGGTTTTTGTTGGCCTGGTAATCAACATCCATATACTTCAGGCCATCTTTCTGCCTGGTAATGCCAATGGATGAAATGACTACATCCGAATCATGGCAAATGCCTTTCAGGGTATCAGGCTGGGTTATTTCAGCTTTGATAATTTTATCTATATCGTTTTTAACGTCATCCAGTTTTTCAGGATTTCTGGCGAGGGCACGCACCTGATGGCCCTGAGTATTCAAAGCCTTGATCAGATACCGGCCAAGATAGCCCGTTGCGCCGGCCACTAGTACTTTTTTCATGCTGTTATCAATTTAAGTTTAAAAGTTAATTTATATCTGTGCTAAGTATACATTCAATAAGTGATGCTTTTCTCACTTTTTTTGCCAACACCCTTGCTATTGTAAATTGAATCCAACAATTCATCCAGATTTGGCGTCTCCATTTTCGATCGTTCTGTCAGTCTTCTGAATTCATACCCCAGCTCGGCCATTTCATCCCCAGCCGCATTTACATGCATCATCATGGCCACTTCTGCAAACTTTGAACTGAATACCTTTTTCAAAATACTGATCAACATTCTTTCCGGTAACCAGTTGAACAATTTGAATTTGATATTGTAGGTTTTGTCCCAGCCCAGTGACTTCAATACTCTTCCTCCTTCCCGAACTGCTCTGATATACTTTCTTGTTGTCTCATCATCCTCAGCCAGTTTATAATTATCTCCACTCTTTAATAATGCGCCTGCCACAGGAAGAACGAATGCAACATGATATTTTAACCAGCTATCAATATCGTTTACCGTATTAACCGGTATGCCTGAAGTTCTAAATAAATCTTGAATCTGTTTAGTTCTTGGCTTTTCTGTACCATCAATCTCGCCCAGAGTTACCGGCATTCTCTTGCCATTGGGTTTTTCACTATCAATATAGTACACGACATTATCTATTCGTGAACCCCCGCCTCCGGGAAATCCAAACAATATCTTTTCTTCAGGCAGGAATTTCAGGTACTCATCAAAACCACCTGCATTATTACCCATGAAAAGGAAATGCTTAATATTTTCCGTTTTTCCCAAATCAGGGAGTAACTTTTTAATACTGTTTTTTCTCATTATAACAATCGCCAGATCATATGTATCTTGATCTCCCAGTGAACTGATCAATTTTAAATGCTCATTTGTTTTCTCCCCGGTAAATTCATTGACAAGTACAATACCGTTTTGTTTTAGAAAATGATAGTAACTATTCCTGGCGAGTAGCGTGACATCCTTGCCTGCTCTGTAAAACAAGGTTGCGTATAATCCTCCTAAGGGTCCGGCTCCAATTATTAGTGTTTTCATTGGTTATATTGTATTTAAATTAAATTTCATTTCATGCCATACCTGGTGATTCGACAATCCGAATTCCTTTAGGGATGCCGCCAAATGAAGTCCCAAAGGACTTCCTGTTGAATCTGGTTCAACTGATTTATGTAGCAGGTGTATACTATAATCACTATGGATAGAGTAAGATTGATAGATTTTGATCTTTCCCTGATCAGGTCCGTTCTTAAATGTTTCGATCAGGGTTTGCAATGCCCTTTCCAGCTTTTCCGTATTGTTGGTTCCGGTTCTTAGTTCAATTATTTCAAGCCATTTAACTGTATTCTTCATAATGTGAATCTCAAATAATCATTTATAACATACGATATTGCCAATTATGTGCCAACAATCATAAAAGGCTAATAATCAGCACTATATGATTCTGTTATTAAATTATATTGCCGTATGCGACAGCTTATGTTGCCATATAAGATAATAATTTGTATTTTTACCTAATACGGTAATAGCAACCTTCTCTCAGACACTGGATATTATGGAATCTGATGATTTTTTCCGGCAGGCAACATTATTGATCTGCGGCAACCTTGAAATTGACAAAGCATTGCAATCTACCTTAAGATTTTTGCAGAATGTGATGCCGCTCGATCGGATCTTTCTGGAGTATTATGATCGGAATTATAAATCTATGCGGACAATTGCTACTGCTACTGATGAAGCGTGTAGCCAGATGGAACTATTAACACCCTTATCTCAGTCCGCTCAACAATCCGCAAAGTTAACTGATCTTCCTGGAGGAAAAGATGTATACATTTTTGAAAAGCCATACGAAAGAGCCATTAGCCGGGAAATGCTGGAGTTTCATGATGTTCCATGTTCTTCTTTAATGGTAATGTTTTTAAAATCAAATGAGCAAATGCTTGGTGCCCTGGTGCTTATCACAGAAAAAGACCACTACAATCAATCGCATGCCGATTGGATTGCTTTATTACAGGATCCTTTTGCAATTGCTACTTCGAATGCGATCCAGCACCGTGAAGTGCTTAAACTGAAAGAATTGCTCACGGATGATAATCAATATTTAAACCAGGAGCTTTACCGCCTTTCCGGAGATGAGATCATAGGTGCTAATTTTGGATTAAAGGATGTCATGTTTCATGTTCGACAGGTAGCCCCACTTGACAGTCCTGTCCTACTTTCCGGGGAAACGGGCGTCGGAAAGGATGTAATAGCCCATGCCATTCATTATTCCTCATCCAGGAGTAAAGGACCTTTTGTAAGTGTGAATTGTGGGGCCATACCTGATACCCTTATTGACAGTGAATTATTCGGCCATGAAAAGGGAGCTTTTACCGGAGCCATTGCTCAAAAAAGAGGACGGTTTGAAAGAGCTGATAAGGGAACCATATTTCTGGATGAAATAGGTGAGCTGCCATTGGATGCTCAGGTGCGATTGCTTCGGGTATTACAAAGCAAAGAGATTGAGAGGGTGGGTGGTATAAAAACCATTCACCTGGACATCCGCGTAATCGCAGCTACTAACCGCAATCTGCAGGATTTGGTCAATAAGGGAAAGTTTCGGGAAGATCTCTGGTTCAGACTCAATGTTTTTCCCATATGGATACCTCCTTTGCGGGAAAGAAAAGCTGATATCCCGGCTTTATTACAACATTTTATTGGGTTAAAATCAAGAGAATTGAAATTATCATCCATTCCGGTGATATCTCCCGATTCCATGGATCTGCTAATGGATTATCCCTGGCCCGGGAATGTCCGCGAAGTACAAAATGTTGTAGAACGTGCTTTAATACTAAATCCCCGGGGGCCGCTGACTTTCGAAAATATTCTTCCTCCTGCTCATCCGGAAAAGTCGCAGGATGTCGGAATGCCTGAAACCAGATCAGAAAAGCTGGATATGGTTATATCGGCTCATATCAGGAAGGTATTATCAAAAACGAAGGGAAAGATCCATGGTCCGGGTGGTGCCGCTGAGTTGCTGGGTGTCAATGCAAGCACACTAAGAAATAGAATGAATAAACTGAAAATCAGGTATAAAAAATTGGCTGATTGATATTCAGGCAGAAAATATATATTGCACCAGGAGTGAAGATTTGCTTTTTAGGTATTTCTTCCTAACTTAATTATTATTAGCTGACATTATTTAATGACCACTTTAATCTATTTTTCTAATGAAAAGAAGAAATTTTTTGGGGAACCTGGGTCTTACAGGTACCTTGCCACTGTTCTCTTTTTCTAATTTCTCAGAACCTGTAAACGGGCCAATACAGATTACCGACATTCAGATCCTAAAAGTGACAGGAACAAAGGAATCCTTTGATTTTCCATACCAGAGTCAGATTACCCCGATGACAGTATATCCGGAACATAGAGTTCCTCCTTATCCGGATTATAAGAAGGTGGAACCAAAATCACAGGGTATATCCAACCATTATATCCGGATCATGACCAACCAGGATGTGGAAGGCTTTTATGGATTAGTGGACTGGGAAGCGGCTTATGTTGTGTTGAACCAGCTAAGAAGCTTTCTTATCGGTCAGGATCCACTGGCTATTGAGACTTTGTGGGATAAGATGTACCGCATGAACAGGCATTCAAGGGGTGGACATTATATGATGGCGATAAGTGCGGTCGATAATGCACTCTGGGACCTGAAAGGAAAATACTTTGATGTACCTGTTTATGTCCTTCTGGGTGGTCCCACCAGGAAACAGGTTGAAGTTTACGCTAGTTGTCTTGGTTATTCTGTATTGCCTGAAGATGTTGCTTCAAAATGCAGTGAGCTTAAAGGAAAGGGATTCAGATATCAGAAATGGTTTATGGCCAATGGATTGGCCGATGGATCCAGGGGATTATTAAAAAATGTGGAGCTGGTCAGAACTTTGCGGGAAACACTTGGTGAAGAATATGAAATCATGTTCGATGCATTTAATGGCTGGGACCTGGATTATGCCAAATCTTGGTGCAACATGGTCGAAGAATACAGGCCATACTGGATCGAGGAGGCTTTCGTATCGGAGAAGATAGACAGTTTCGTTGAACTCAGAAAAAGCACTTCTGTTCCTGTCGCCACCGGGGAGCATTTTTATGGACGCTGGGAAGTCGGGGAATTCCTGAAAAGGGGGGCACTGGATTATGTCCAGGCGGATCCGGAATGGTGCGGGGGAACCAGTGAACTGGTTAAGATCTGTAACCTGGCCAGTGTATTTGATGTCAGGGTGATCCCGCATGGTCATAATATACATTCAGCCTTGCATGTAATAGCCAGCCAGTCACCCATGACCTGTCCGATCGGTGAATACCTGCTGAACTGGATGCCCAGCAAGATACACTTTGAGAAATACCCTTTAATTCCTGTTAACGGACATCTGGATCTGCCTAACCGGCCCGGTTTTGGGATTGTGCTGGATAAAGAAAAAGTTCAAAAAGAGGAAGTTGTGAGCATCTGAGTGATGGATATTATTAAAACACAATTCTTCTTTTTCCTTAAATCTTTATAGAAATTTAGGATAATGAAGAATATTGATCATGAACACAAAAAGGAAACATATTATGAGGAACATTAATTTTTTTATCTCAAGCATTTTTACCTTACTTATTATATCATCCTGTACAAATTTGAACCAGCCCTATGATATCGTAGATGGATATATGTTCGTCCAGAAGGAAGATCGCAGGAATGAAAATACGGATTGGGAACTTGTCTGGGAGGAGGAATTCAACACCGGCACACTGGATACCTCTCACTGGACACGAATCGGTTTGTTTACTTCCCCACAGTGGAAATTACCGGTAGAACGATGGCAGGAACATCTCGGATGTTTCAGGTATATTACGGCAACAGATCCAAGGGTGGTCACTTTTGACGAGGATAACATCTACCTGAAAGGAATGGTTAATGAGGATACCATTAATGGGGATCCGAGGCCCTACCTGACGGGAGGTATATATACCTGGGACAAGTTCGCTTTTCAATATGGACGTATAGAGATCAGGGCCAAACTTGAGCCTGCCCATGGAGCCTGGCCGGCCATCTGGATGCTCTCGGAGAAGCAGATATATCCTGATCAGCATAACGGTGAAATGGACATCATGGAACGGTTGAACCACGAAGATTCAGCTTACCAGACTACCCATAATCACTGGACCATAACTTACAAGCAGCAGGAACCCCAAAGATACGCTAAAGCCCCAATCAAACCGGACGATTACAATGTGTATAGTGTATCGTGGTATCCCGATAAGCTGGTCTATGCTATAAACGGTATTACATCCTATGAATATCCCAAATTAAATGGAGCAGGGACTTTTCAATGGCCTTTTGACCAGCCATTCTACCTGTTTCTGGATCAGCAACTGGAAGGCAGCTGGCCGGGTAAAATCACCAATCCGGAAGAGCTCCCTATCGATATGATCGTGGATTGGGTCAGATTGTACCAGTAAGGTAGTCCCTTTAATCCCGTATCCCAAGGAGCTGTTTATCGATATGATAGTCGACCGGGTCAGAATATACCAGTTGGGTGTTCGTTATTATCCCGAATCCTTCCTGATTTTTAAACTCCATACATCCTCACTTATCAAGTCAGGATTCATTCATAATCATGAAATGCCAGGAAAAGTGCGACCTCATTCTGTGTAAAATGTATGCCTGCAGTGGATTCTTTAAGGGGTGGAATCATAGTGCCATGTATGGATAATAAAACCGATTAAAAAGATCAAAACAATTTTTCCAATCCAACGTTATAATAGTAAAACTATAATAAATAATAGTCATGCGATATACTGGTATAATAATGCTATTCATTGTTTTGTTTTTGTTTGACAATTACTTGTATGGAAATGTTCAAGTGGATTTTATTAATCAGGGGAAAACATATATGAATGAATTAGATATTGAAAGAGCAATCTATTCCTTTTCCAAAGCGATTGAATACAATCAGAACAATGTTGAGGCATATTTGCAACGTGCTAAAGCGTACTTGTTGAATAATGAGTTTGAAAAATCCTCAGCAGATTACGAGAAGGCAATGAAGATTGATCCAGATTTTGTTAAACAACGACTCAACATCCGGATTTATACGGAACGGATTAAGTAAAAGTAATGTGGAAACGATCTGGATGGTAATTTCTGATGATCCAAGACCTGATGATTATATTCCAATCTTCGTCGGATCGGCTAATCATCATATCAAGCCTCATGGGAAGGTTAATAGATATAAATTATTCAGAAAAGAAATAAATGCGATTAAATATGCCAAATCACTAAAACAGAAATATGGTGTAGAGCATATTAGATTATTCTATCTGGGAAGTCATTCAAAAAAAATACGATCATGAAAAAGAAGGAAAAAACTAAGCGACTCGGGATCATTTTATTGGAATTCGTATTCTTGATAGCCATTCTAATTGGCATTGTAAAATTAAATGCAAATGCAAACAACGGACCTGAAATGAACCGGATAAAAGCATTGTCAAATGTATCGGATGCACGTTCAGCATTGGAAAACAAGTTTCCTGGCTATATGGCTGTATCTCCGGAACTTAAAAGTGTCATCAAAACATTGTCATTGAAAGAAGTCAGCAATACATTGCCTCAAATTTCAGGTCATGAGAGCTTTCAAATCTATGCTGAACCGACTTCGCTGGATTATGCATTGAGGCTCGATTGGGGCCGGATCAAATTTAAGAGAACAGAAGCTTTATCAGGAGTTTTTACTCCCTCATTACAATTTTCGAAATATGATCGCGAACCGGGCAGTGAATTTTCGGATTCAATACCGGTAGTTTCACAACCTGTTCATCATAAGTATCTCGCACCTCGAATTGTTCTTGGAATCGGAAAAAGATAAGCCCTGAACAGCTTCTGAGGTTGATTCAGGGATAATTCCGGAAGATGAAAAATTGAATTGCAGAAGTTGATTATCCCATAATAACACCAAACAATTATTAAATATTTTAGTTATTAATGTTACAACATCAAAATTTAAAGTTATGCGAAAAGTTAAGATATATATAGCCATACTTGGAATGACTGTACTCAGTCTGGAAACTCTTGGAAACAACAATACGGATTATATCAACCAGGGGAAATCCCACTTATCGGAGTTGGATATTAAAAACGCGATTCAAGCCTTCTCGGCGGCTATTGAAAAAAAACAGAATGAAGTGGATGCCTACTTGCACCGTGCTAAGGCTTATCTGATAAGCGGTAACTGTGAGAAGGCCGCTGAAGATTACAGCAGAGCTTACAAACTGAATCCGGAATATGTTCAGAAAAAACTAAATATTGAATCTAGTAAACAATCAGGTCATTCCACGGAGTTTGACTTCACCGATCCGAAATACTATGAATAGATAGGGGGGCATCAGGTATAAGTGACCAGCAGCCCTGCGATGATCATCATCAGGAGCAACACAATAATAATAAGCGAAAGCGCTGTCCAGATCTTTTTTGGATATTTATACCAGAAAAAGACGATCAATGAAAACAACAATGTTTGGAATACTGTTTCCCTGAGACCTATAATCTGATCCAGAACAGGGAAGTTGGTATAGATTATTCCCTCAAAGGATCCGGGAGCAGGACCCGAAGTGCCAAGAATGGCCAATCCAAGAAACAACCCGAAGAGAGATAGCCATCCATATTTCGTTTCCAGGATCACGGTTCTGAAGGGCCATAAAACGATCCCAAACAGGATCCCGCGAAATATGTTAAGGGCTGTTCCTGCCATTACCCAGGGGGAATCAATGGGTTTCATTAAAACGGCCATATCCCCCTCTGAAAATACCTCGGCATAGTTAAACAAGTTAAACGCCAGTATTCCGGCAATGAAATAAGTAATAACATGGGCTGCTGTGATCCGCCAGGTGAAAGTCACGAAACTATACTTCTTATTTTCCATTTGCTTAATGTTTGATCAATGATGTGATAAAATTCAGTACTTATACTATATTTAAAAAATAAGAAATGCAGAGTTGCATGACTATCATGCCCAACCGTTTAAATACAGTCCTGAGCCGGTTTCGTTGGATATTAATTTCCAAAGGGATTAATCTGCCAGAATCTTATTCATTTCTTCGAGATATTGAATGTTTACACTCATGCCATTATGATATTGGCCATGCAGTGTAATAAGTTTATCAGTTTCCTTTAAAAGTTCTTTGAGTTTTAGTGAGGAACCGTAATAGATAATTTCATCTTTATCTCCATGGAAGATGACAATTGGCATTGTACAATCCTGGATGTATCTGTGCGTTTCAAATTTGTATTTAAGAAGAAACCCGGGAATAATTGGAAAATATCGATTCTTCAGATCATTTAGACTGTAAAAGGGTGCCTGAAGGATCAATAATCCTGGATGATTTGTTGAAGCTAATTTTGTAGCGGCACCTGTTCCAATGGAATACCCTAATATGATGATCCTTTCTTCAGGATAAAACTGTTTCATATGATCATACGTTATTTGCATATCCTCGAAAAACTGTTCTTCATTCTTAATCCTGCCTTCACTTTTCCCATACCCCCGGTAATCCGGCATGAAGAGGTCATAGTCCATGTTGGTATACAATTCAGCAATTTCAGCCCATCCTCTCAGAGAACCTGCATTGCCATGCAGATAAAATATTAACCCATTAGAAGAATCGGATCTGAAAAGAAGCCCATTCAGAAGTACCCCATCCGTCATGGAGATGTTCATCTCTTCAAAAGTACCATAAAATTCAAACTGGTAGTTCTTTCTGAGTTTTTCCGGGTAGAAAATGAGTTTTTCCTGCAGCAGGTAGATCAGCCCGCATAAAATGACATATGCGAATAATATGAAAAGGAGGATCTTAAGTATGGACATGTTCAATAAATCACCAATTTCATTTAAATGTAATCCTGGCCAATAGCAAATCGCCTATGTACTGTAAATAGTTTACATCCTCCCAGCCGATCCAGAAGCGTTGTCCTTCTTTTGAATGTTCGAATTTTCCCTGAAGCCATTCACCGGTAACCACCCATGATTCTTTATCCCGTACATTTACCACATTAAAATTACCCATTCTTGCTCCCTGTTCGGGAAAGATGATCCGCTCAGTATTCTTCCTTACCACCAGGTTTTCGGCGTCTACTTCAGCGATAAACAGGGGAGCCCTGCTTCTGAAGACTCCATTGTTCAGGTCACTTTTCCGGTTGTAGATCAAATATAGGGTATCATTGTGCTTAAGCCATTTCTGCTGGGTGTTATAATTCCCCAGTTCCTCACCATCATCGAAATGCCAGACTTTCGGATCGTTGTAATGCAACCCGTCATCACTGGATGTTATGTATGCCCTAAGATCATGACGTATGGTCATATAGTACCTCCCCTTGAAATTTACAACTGAAGGTTCATGCAGCCCGCGGCTTTCCTCTATGATATGAAGGTTGCCGTGTTCTATGAATTCTAAATCGCTGCCATTAAAATTGCATCTCAGCACAGTAACTTTTGAATATGGACCCTGGTCATAATAATAACCCGGTATGAGCATGGAACCATCTTTATTTTCATGAAACTGGCCGTTCTGGTATATACCCAGGAAAAGATCTTCCGGTAATCTTAATCTCTTCCAGGGTGTAAAATCTGACCGGACCGGGTCCCATAAAGAATAGACAATACCTCTGTTTAATCCGGTCGCCCTGTAATGTTTTTCTTTTTTATGAATTCCGCCGTTGTATTTACCTACATCCTGAACGAAATGTGTTGCTCCCAGGGCCAGAAAAGTTTTACTCTGTGTATGATAAAAAAAACCGAACCAGGGTTCTTCAAATACATCCTCTTCCAGTGGTATTTTATACCAGTTCTGGCATAAAACAGGATTTGACCAGGATTTCCCAAGATCATCCGTCTTAAGATATAACTGTGGCCCAATATCGTCACCGGTAAGTAGCGTGGCCCTGACAAATACCTGCGGAAGACCATTTGCATGGCCTGGAATAATTCCTACGGCAGGTTCAAACCAGGCCTGGTTGTTTCTCCTGCCCTGAAGGATAACCTCATTCTTTATATTCTCAATATTTGAAGATTTGGCCGCATCCCTGGATTCTTTAGTTTTAGCCATTTCGGGAAAAGCAACCGGGATCATAGCGCCCAATCCGATCCTTGAATTATCGATGACAAATTCTCTTCTGGATAATTTTCTTTTCATGGGCTTTTATCAGTTTGGTATGAACATCTACGGCAGGCATGCTGAACCAGGGAACATCGTGCGTCCGGATCACCGTAATGTCCAATTCCAGAAATTCTTCCATCATGTCCAGCATCATTTGATGACAGACAGGTCCGAGATTCCCTCCATTTATTGGACGGATATTCCCGGTTACTTTTAAGACATCAATAGTAACTTTTTTGGCATCCTTTATGGGTTGTTCACAAGAATTGAGAAATATGAATAGAAATATTAAAATCTTTATTTTCCATTCCATCTTATATTAATTTGAATTGTACATTTCCCGGATCACGCTGATGTCCATTTCATATTTAGGATCAAACACCTCGCTTTCCATATATTTATACAGGCTATACAGCATTTGCCTGGCCTCAATCCTGTTTTTATTATCCTTCATCAGATCGATCCCGGAAATGATCAACTTGCCCTTGCCCACCTTAACTTCAAATATGAGTCCCAGGCTTCTATTGGTCACCCAATCGTCTATTACACGAACAATGGGTTTTAATTCAGGGGAGAAATGGTCCAGGATGATGGCGTTGGAATGGCTCATGGCGTCCCACCATTGCCAGTTGGAGTGGTATTCAGTTGGGAACTCTGTAAATGCGGGATG
>JAHEGY010000048.1 GCA_024644875.1 Cyclobacteriaceae bacterium | reverse complement strand
TGAAGATATTCCTGTAGGCATATTCCTATTATCTTACGTTAGTGACAGAAAAGGGCGGCAACAGATTCACGAATTTCTGATAAAAAACAATTATGAGGAGGGTAAAGATTTTTATATGATGTCATAAATTTATGCAGCTTTATAAAAAGGACTAAAAACTTTTCATATGACATTTGTTTAAACTATTTTCGAACGTTAGAAAACTCGATGATTCCCTATGAAACAAAATGGCTTTACATTTAGTCAGTACAAATACGATATACCTTCCTCTATAGTAGTATTTCTTGTGGCACTACCATTATGTCTAGGTATTGCCCTGGCCTCAGGAGCACCTGCATTTGGAGGGATCATTTCAGGTATTATCGGCGGTATTATTATTGGATATTTAAGTGGATCAAATATCTCGGTCAGTGGACCTGCAGCCGGACTGGCGGTAATTGTATTATCTTCCATTGAAAGGCTTGGAGGTTATGAACTTTTTCTTGCAGCAGTAGTTTTAGCAGGAATTATTCAGTTTTTCTTTGGTATCCTTAAGGCTGGTCTTATTGGAAACTTCTTTCCGGTATCTGTAATAAAAGGTATGTTGGCAGCAATAGGTATACTGCTGATCCTTAAGCAGATCCCACATATTGTTGGATATGATATGGATTATATCGGAGATGTTTTCTTTAATCAGGCTGATGGTCGTAATACATTTTCCGAAATTATATATGCACTATTGGATGTTCAGCTGGGAGCGATTATCATAAGTATTGTGTCATTGATTTTGCTGGTTGTCTGGGACCTTCCAAGACTAAAAAAATATGTATTTTTCAACATGATACCCGGGTCTCTCATAGCAGTTATTCTAGGCGTTATACTGAATGAATTTATCTTCAACGGGAATGCTGCCCTGTTCCTTACCAGTGATCACCAGGTGTCCATACCTATCCCGGAGGGTTTTGGAGATTTCCTGGGCCAGTTTATCTCACCTGATTTCAGCAATATATTCACTACTGAGACAATTACAGTAGCCTTTACCCTGGCTATTGTTGGAAGTCTTGAAACTTTATTAAGTCTTGGTGCGGCTGACAAATTAGATAAATATAAAAGAACATCTCCACCAAATCGGGAATTGGTTGCCCAGGGAATTGGCAATACACTCTCTGGTTTAATAGGAGGTCTGCCTATAACAGCTGTAATAGTCCGAACATCTGCAAATGCCACAGCTGGTGCCAGGACCAAACTTTCAGCAGTCCTACACGGAATCTTTCTCCTTCTAAGTGTTATATTCCTGGCAGATCTCTTGAACAGGATACCACTTGCATCACTTGCAGCAATATTGCTGGTGGTTGGATTTAAACTAACAAAACCAGCCCTATATAGAGACATTTTTGCTAAAGGTTACAGCCAATTCCTTCCATTTATAATTACAATTGTTGCTATTGTATTTACAGACCTTCTGACCGGAATTATTATTGGAATCATTATCGGATTGTTTTTTGTGCTCCGTGCCAATTTCCATAGATCCATATTTATTGCCCGTGACGGGAAAAACATTATGATCAGGCTGACAAAAGATGTTAGTTTTTTGAACAAGGCTTTCCTTCGAAAAACTTTTGAGGAAATACCGAGAGGCTCGTATGTAATCATAGATGGATCGAGGTCTCCTTTTATCGATAATGACATAATTGAAATAATCTGCGATTTTACGAAATCTGCAGAATTAAAAGATATTAAAGTAGAATTGAAGAAGCGAAAAAGTTCATCTCATCCCCTATTCAGAAAAAACAATTAGCATGAAATCATACGAGAAATTATTACTTGAAAACAAAGCCTGGGCATCCGAAAAATTATCCATCAATAAGGATTATTTCAATGAGTTGGCTAAAAATGAACAACCCGAATTTCTCTGGATCGGTTGTAGTGACAGCAGGGTGCCAGCCCTGGAAGTTACCAATTCAGAACCAGGGGAAATGTTTGTTCACAGGAATGTCGCCAATATCGTGGTAAATACGGATGTAAATTTAATGAGTGTATTACAATATGCATTAGAAGTATTGCGGGTAAAGCACGTTATTGTTTGCGGGCATTATGGTTGCGGTGCCATAAAGGCGGCTATTACTAAGGATTCTTATGGTCTTATTGATGCATGGTTAAAAAATATTAAAGATGTTTATCGAATTTACCGTGAAGAATTAGATATCATTCCAGATCTTGAACAGAAGCAGGAGCGCCTTGTAGAACTGAATGTTAAAGAGCAGGTACTTAACCTTGCAAAGGGCAGGATCGTTCAAAGAGCATGGGCCTCTTCTGAAAAGTATCCGGTTCTTCATGGATGGGTTTATGATATCAATACCGGGATATTAAATGATATTATCAAAATTGAACCGGAAGACTATAAAGATGAGTTATATCGATTTGATGAAAAGAGTTTTAAAAAAAATATAAAAAGTAATGGATAAGTCGAATAATATCCTCAATGATTGATCCATGGATAGCATTTAAAATCTCTCAATATTCATTCAGATAATTTTAATTTTGGAAAGCTGGGTATTTGGTTGATTTACTACCAAACAATCCCTTTTCTATCCGGTAGTAAAGTTTTTGGAACATTTTTTTCACCGGTCATCTGTAATAAATTAATCTCAATAGTCCTGCATATAGTGGTAGTTCCGATGTCAGCAGCCCTGTTTTCGAATGGATCCTGTAGATAGTTGGCAATAGATTCAATTACACTAATAAAAATAATTGTAACAAAAGTCACAGGGATAGTTAAAATACCCAAAAACTCAACGATCTCAAGAGGCAGCAATAAGGCAAAGATTATGATAGACAGACGTATGAAAAAACCATAATGAACAGGGAAGACTGTACTCTTTATACGTTCGCATTTTCCCATATGATCACAAATATTCTTCAGAGTCTGATCCATTATTCCGAAATGATAAGCATTGATTTTGCTTTGTTCGAATAATGATGCCAAATGATCTTCCATGAGTTTTAAGATCGCATTCGGAGCATTTAATTGTTTCATAACCGTCATATAATCTGCTTCGGAAAGATTTTCCTTTACGCTGTCTGATAAAGGGAGTTTACGCAAACTTGTTGATAAAGCGTAATTAAAAGCTATCTGGTATTTTGCCAATTTCAGTATTTCCTGTTCTTTGTTTTCACTGTTTGCTATAAATCCATATCCCTGCCTGATCAGGGTACGGCTATCGTTTACAATCCCTCCCCAGATTTTTCTCGCTTCCCACCACCGTTCATAGGCTGCACTAGTCCTGAAACCTAGGAGAATAGCAATTGCGGTACCCATTACCGCAGAAATAGAAAATGAAATAGTCAGGTGATGATGACCATAAAATTCATAAAGGGTGTAAACCGCTGCACTATAAAGTGTTACAAAAATTACCTCCTTGATCAGATAAACATAGGTCGTAATTTTAGTTATGGTAAATCTTGTATACAAATTAGTTTAAATATCGAAATCAACTACTCCAGACTCAAGGTTATAATATGCAGCAACTATTTTAACATTTTTTTCTTTTACGGCTCCTGATATAATTTCAGACTTATCCACCAGCAATTTGGCATTTAACCTGGCATTTTCCTTCACAACTTCATTCACAGAACTTTTGTCCAATCGGGCAACGGCTGGCTCAATCATTGAAATCAAATGGTTTAAATTCGGTCCGGCATCTCCACCATTTATGGCTGCTGTTACTGCACCACAACTTTCATGACCCATCACAGCAATCAACTTCACGTCCAGGTTTGCAACAGCATATTCAATACTGGCGATTGAAGATGTATTTGCAATATTCCCGGCCACCCTTATTATGAATAGCTCTCCCAGGCCAGTATCAAAGGTTATTTCAGGTATCACACGGCTGTCGGCACAACTCAAAACTATTGCGAATGGATGTTGCCCTTTAGTTAATTGGCCTCTTCTTTGGGAATCTTGTTTATTATGTTGAAGGTTATCTTTTACAAATCTGGTATTACCTTCTTTTAGTCTGTCCAGCGCTTCAACTGATGATAAATTACTCATAGGATCTTATATTAATTTATTGAAATTAAAAATACTGAAATAATTATTTAGGTCGTAAATATCGTTAAATAAATCTTATTAACAATCAGGACTTCCAGTGTGATTTTATATATCCCACAACTTCACTTACACTCAGTCTCTGTGAAGAAGCTGATGCGCGAATAAAAAATGTTTCATTATCATCTTTACCTAAAAAAACAGGCCCATCAGATTTAGATACAGATACAGCACATATATCTTTATCATCATGTTTGACTATCTCCAGATTAATAAATTTATGTACTCTCTTCCCCAGATATTGATTGATCAGGTTCGTTAAAGTGAGGATGAAACCATCACTGCTTTTCTTGCTGACCGTTTGATAATCATTTTCCAAACCGAGGATTGACCCGGAATCGTCAACACCTATGAACAATGTTCCGCCATTGGTGTTTAGAAAGGCCGCGATAGTCTTTAAAATAACATTCTCTAGAGATTTATTCATCTGATTCTGTCGATAATCCCACCTGAGACTGGATTTAAACTCCACGTGATCATTTTCTCCCGCTGTAAGTATTTCCAAAAGGCCATTTTCATCGAGTTGTTTGGAGACATCTAACATTTTTTTTTGCTTACGAAAGAGTCTTAAATATCCAATAGTGATGAAAACAAGAAGAACCACCAGAACAGGAATTATCCATTCATATTTGGAAGACTTTTCGTACAGGTCGTAGTCTTTTATCAAACCCATAAGTTCCTCATTTGAGATCTTGGCACTATTGGTCAGTAATAAATTAAGGATCTCTGAATTTCCCTTTTTTACTGCCGGTCTGATCTTATCAGAGCGTATGGTCAAATAATCAGAATATCCTTTTATGCCAGAGTAAGCCTGGTTTCCAAACAGTGGATAGGGAAAATCATAAATAAAACCGGCAACCTCTTTGTCCTGTACTTTATTTCGGAGATCCGCAAAAGAATCGAAATATTCGACCTCTAATTCAGGGTACTTCGCAACCAGATTCTGATGTGCCAACTCATTTTTAATAATTCCAATTGGCCTGTCTATTTCATATATGGATTTGGGACTATATCCGTTTTTAAGAAACAAGGTTGTATTGAGAGAAATAATAGATTCCGAATATTCTAAGTCTTCATGACCTTCTTCCTCAAAAAACAATCCAGAAACAACATCAGCTTTTCCTTCTAAAACCAGATCAATACACTCCATGGTATTGCCAGGAATAAATTCAATATCGACTCCTGCCTTAACAGCCCATAACTCCCACCAATCAATTAAAAGCCCTTCATATCTACCAAGTGAATCTACAGAGGAGTAGGGAAAGTAATCATTTTGTGTAGCTACTTTAATGGTCCGGGAATGCAGAGAATCTGCATAAAGAAGTAAAAATAAAAGTATTGGTATCTGAAGTAGGCTTTTCATATCTTGCGCCAAAGTTAATTTTGAAAAGAAAAAATAAAAAGGTTTTCTTAAACAGTTATAGAATATTATCGGAAGCTTATCAAGAATGCTGAATTTTGGTATTCGTTATTTCCATTTTAAGTTAAACTCGGATGAAAAGGATCTATAAAATAACAGCTTATATTATCGGTATATGCCTTATTTTTTACCTGGTTGCACCGGATTATCTGCTGAAGGCACTACAACGCTTAGGACCCAGGATCGATGATTATACTTTTTTTGAAAACCGGGTGATTGAAACCGGCGGCCATGTTCCATGGACTATAGATGATGATTACAATAACTTGTCATTACCGGAGTCGATTCATGAAGAAATAGAGTCTTATAACCCGGTAGCATTTCTTGTTATTCAGGATGAAAAGATCCAATATGAAGAATACTGGGATGGATACAGCGAGAATTCACTTTCTAATTCATTCAGCGCTGCAAAATCTGTAGTAGCCCTTTTGATTGGCATCGCCCTGGATGAAGACAAAATAAATAACCTTGACCAGCCAGTTGGAGATTTTATACCGGAGTATGCAGAAGGCTCCAGAAAAGACTTATCAATACGCCAGGTATTGACCATGAGTTCAGGTTTAAACTGGGAAGAAAAATATACAACACCATTTTCAACAACGGCAAGGGCATACTATGGATCCAATATCGCTGATCTTGTAACGGATCTTGAAGTGGTGGAAAAACCCGGAGTTTATTTCGACTATTTAAGTGGCAATACACAGATTCTTGCAATGGTTGTGGAGTCAGCCACCGGTAAACGTATAAGTCGGTATGCTTCTGAAAAGCTATGGAAACCACTTGGTGCGAGTCAGGATGCATTATGGTGTTTAGACAAAGAAGATGGGATGGAAAAAGCATACTGTTGCTTCAATACAAACGTCAGGGATTTTGCGCGTTTTGGTCAACTTGTTCTAAACAATGGGATCTGGGGTAAAGAAGTGGTCATATCTGAGGATTACATAATTGATGCTACAACTGCTAAGGACTACCTACTTGACAAAAGAGATAACAATCCAGTAGATTTTTATGGATACCAATGGTGGATTGTTGATTATAAAGGCTATAAGATTCCGTATATGAGAGGTATCCTGGGACAGTATATTTTTTCTATAAGGGAAAAAAATGCGGTTGTGGTCAGGCTAGGTCATGATCGTAGCGATGAATACATCGGACGGCATCCGAAAGATGTATATCTTTATCTGGATGCTGCTTTTGAAATTCTTAATCGGTAGATATAACTTCCTACATATGGGGATTTCACCATAAACACTGATTATATATCTTTAAAAAAATCCGTGTTATGTAACCCACAGGAGATAACAGCAATAATTTCTATATAAAAACTATTTCCAAAGCATGCGCATAATCGGTTGGCATTTTTTCCGGGAAGGAAACTTTCAAACCTTCAGAAGTTTGGTCCCAGGAGATTTTTTCATCGGATCCAAGCATTCTGATTCCAGCAACCTTTTTATCATTACCAATTGACTTGATCAGTACATCCTCGTCTGTCCAGGCTAATGATATGGCATACAACTTATTATCTTTTGTTGTGAACCTAATATCCTGGGCAGTATACAATGATTCCTCATTATCAGAAAACGCTCCTGATGTTCCGGCCACAGTTCCTTCAGAAGCTACTTCCCATGGTCTTGTCTCATATATTGCTTCTCCGTTTACCTTAAGCCATTTGCCAATCGCTCTCAGAACAGCCTGTTGTTCATCAGTTATTGTTCCATCCGCTTTTGGGCCAATATTCAATAACAGATTCCCATTTTTGCTTACAATATCAATAAAATCATCTATAATTTGATTAGGGGTTTTGTTCTCTTCTCCTTCAATATAACCCCACGATTTTTTCCCAATTGAGGTATCTGTCTGCCAGGGAAAGTCTCGGGCCTTGTCAGATTTCCCTCTTTCGATATCGAAGACCTGGATATTATCACCATAGCCAAATTTAGTATTAATTACCACACCTTTGTCCCAGTCAACCGCATTATTGTAATAGTATGCCATAAACTGATAGAAGGTAGAACGAAAGGGGTATTTACCTACTGTCCAGTCAAACCAGAATAATTCCGGTTTATAAAGATCTACAAGTTCATATGTGTGTTTTAACCAGTTTCTGATTGAGTTTTCATTGAATCCAGCACCCTCCGGACAATCCGGTGTTTGTCCACCCGGGGCTTTCAATCCTTCCCCATATAATGATTTATATTGCGGGTCCTGAACATCAGAAGGGATCTCCAATCCACCATTAAAAAACCAGGCATTTTCCGCCCTGTGTGATGATAATCCAAAATGAAGTCCGTGTTTTAGGGAAGCCTCTCTCAATTCACCGATTATATCTCGTTTAGGTCCCATACTAACAGAATTCCATTTATTGAATTTGCTCCCATATAAAGAAAAACCATCGTGATGTTCGGCCACCGGAACAATATATTTTGCTCCTGACTCCTTAAACAATGCCAACCATTCATCTGCATTGAACATTTCGGCCTTGAACATCGGAATAAAATCCTTGTACCCGAATTCGGTAAGGGGCCCATAAGTTTTTATATGGTGCTCATATACTTTACTTCCTTTTTGATACATATTCCTGGGATACCATTCATTGCCGAATGCGGGTACTGCATAGACTCCCCAGTGGATGAAAATCCCCAGTTTAGCATCTTTAAACCAGTCCGGAATGGTATAATTCTGCGCCAACGATGATGAATCTGGTTTGTGAATATCTGTACCCTCTGGAGAAACATAAGTCGAAATATCCTGAGTATATTCTTCAGCAGTATTAGTGCATCCCAATAATAATGCTATTCCTATCAATCCTATTAAAGAACTATTTTTCATTCTTACAAATTATAATTATTTTCATTTTCAGATCCGATCCTTTGATCCGGAATCAATTTAAATCATAAGATTTGAAATTAATAATTTAAAGAACCTATAATTACCATGTTCCCATTTTTTTATCATTCTTTTATTATAAACTACTAATACTATGCTTGAATCATTACTTAAGAACTGGTGGATCCTTTTATTAAAGGGAATTGTAATCGTTATACTATCTATTTACATATTTTTGAATCCTGATGCAGCTGTTCTTGGATTGTCCCTTTTCATAGGGATAGCCCTATTGATATCAGGTGTATTTACTACTATATCCTCTATTTCTTATCGGAAAGTAGTTAATAACTGGAAATGGTATCTTGTTGAAGGATTGATAGATTCCTTGTTGGGAATAGTTATACTGTCAGCCCCTGGATTAACAGCCGCCATCGTCGCATTTGTCGTTGGATTATGGTTTTTGTTTTATGGGATAACGAAGATTGTGGCGTCTTTTGAATTAAGAAAAAACCAAATAACAAATTGGTGGGTTGAGTTAATATTCGGCATTCTGGCCATTGTTTTCAGTTTCATGATTATGTTCAACCCGTTTGCCGGTGCAATAACAATAGCACTTCTTCTCGGAACGTTCTTTCTCTTTACTGGCTTGTTTAATATTATTTTTGCTTTTTTTCTTAAAGATCAAAAAAAGCAGTTAAAAGAGGTTGAATTTGACCAATAATAGGTTTTTGATTAGTTATTTACAGAATGCATAGTTGCTTCACGTGATAGTTTAATGCAGTACTCTATCATTTTTTTAAGCTCATCCGGCACACCAGGTGAATCCTTCTCAGCAGCATGTTTGACAATACTCAAGGCAAGATATGGTTTTGAATAATTCTTTACAGCCCGTTGAATTACCCAGGAAGGCTTAATATTTTCTTCTTTCTTATCCCGGACCCGGGCATGCGACATATAGACTTTTGAGTAACCATTATTCCAGAAATATTGTTCAATGTTTTTAGCATTCAATTGAGTCCATCGGCGTCTTTTCTCAATGGGATTAACTAATTTCTTTGCTAAAGTTATATAAGATTGGCCGGCAGTATCGCCATCAGTAAGTAAATACCACTCTATTCCTAATTCTTTAGCCAATTTAATTATTGGGGTCATGCCTGATTGGGCAAAATCCATGCATACAATACCTTCGAGTGAAAAATCATAATTTAATAACCTGGCCAATTGAGGTATTATCCAGAATTCAGATTCTCCTTCCACCAGCAGCCACATGCGGGCGAAGATGGCCAGATGATGTTGAGTTTGTAAATGAAAACTTATACGCCTTAAATCCTCACGGGAAAATATTTTTTCATTGATTCGGTATTCCCTCACTACGCCATTATACCTCGTCAATCTTCTTATCTGATACAGAGGAACTGAATTCAAAATAATGCCAGAGAAAGTAGATATGATTTTCTGCCATTTCATCCCACTAATTAATATCCTGATCGATGCAAGGGTTATAGGATGCAAATTTGCTTCAGGATTTTCTATGATCCATATTGGTTCCATATCCTCCATCAACTCAAGCGTTCCGGCCTTTAATAATGCTGCGACTAGCAACAATACCCCCAGACGCTGAGCAGTACTGCCAGATCCAGTCAATATAGAGGTCAGGTTGCCACTTTCTTGTTCGATCTTTGTTCCCAGGATTTCATTTATCTTTCTTCCCAGCCCAATCTCACTCGGATTACCTGGATCTCTGACGCTTTCAATTAGTTTAATTCCTGCATTATAGCCATTCTCAATATCTCGGTTGATATCTACACTCCGGTCAGAAACAATAGTGTCAGCGCATTCCAGAATACATTTCACATAATTCTTGATTTCAGATGATAATTTCGACAAAATTGGAGGATCTTCAACCCGGCTAACATTGGCATACCCATGTCCTGTTAACATACCTGCTGATAAATATATGGTTGGGTTCACATGCCTGAGCCAATATAAGATCTTCGGATCTGAACTGTATGTCTTTGATCCAGAACAGTATAATCTCCATTTTATATCGTAGTTTCCATCTTTCTGCGGCGTGACTATAAGATCAAACTTTAATTCACGAATGTTTTCTGTCACATCATTCAACAAAAAAGAAATCCGGTCATATGTAAATCCTTCCCATTCATCTTTTGATCTCTCCCTGAATTCCAGAATAATATGTATTGGGCCTGCAATAGATCCATCTTCAATATGGTAATGGAAATGATAGGGCTGAAATTCTGGAAAAGAATCATTATAAACGGGATTTAAAATAATTTGAATGGCTTCCAAAATACTCGACTTGCCAGTTTCATTTTCTCCAATAACAACTGTTGTGTTATTGAAGCTCAATTTAGTTTTATGAATGGCACGATAGTTATCTATCTGAATACTTTTAAGGTACATTCTTTATTATAATCAAGGTTCGATAACAACGGACTAATCCTTTGATCAGGTTATTATTTGATAATATCTATAATAAATAATTACTACAATATAATATTATATCTTTTGGGTTTCAGATCTTCAGGAATAATAAATTAGTTTTAATCTAATAATTTTAGGTGTAATTTAAGTGATATTAATTTGACCAAATCTTATTATCAGATTGAAGACATACATTCTAAATATAATTTCAGGATTGCTATTCTTTGTCTCGATAGATGGCACAGGGCAAACTATTTTAAAAGACAGTATTGAAAAAAAAATGGAAGGAATACAGCATTATCTGCTGTATCGCAACCATGATTCTACCTACATCAGAAGTTATGCCGATAAATTTGCCTTAAAATTGGTAGCAGTTAACAAGATCAATTTCTTTGGTATAAGGGATCGAAATACAAAGGTTGGGCTTCGATATCGTCCCGAATATGGACTGAATCTTGGTGTAGGTGTAAGCTATAAATGGTTTGCCTTGGATCTTGCCTTTAATATAGGGATCAGAGAGAATAAGGATTTTGAAAACAGTGAATATTTTGATTTTCAGGGCAGGATATTTTCAAGTAAGCAGTTGATTGAAGGTACTTTACAATATTATTATGGACATTTATTAGCAAATATTTCCGGGATAGACGACGAAATATATGATATTCCTGTGATTCGTGATGATATAAGATCAATTAGTTTCGGGCTTCAATACCTTTATGCATTTAATTATGATAAGTTCTCACTTAAAGCACCCTTTGTTTTAAATGAGATTCAACTCAAAAGTGCTGGAAGTCCAATATTCGGGGCCAGTTTTGCCTACTTCAGCATGGATGCCGATTCTTCTATCGTACCTCAGAATTTAATGGAATATTATGATCCAAAACTCCATATGACCGACTTCAACGTAATCAGCCTGGCCGTAAATGTAGGATATATGTACACTTTTGTATGGAAGGAGCACTTTTTTATCACCTTGGGATTAATTCCCGGATTAAACTTTAATTTGGGCGATAGCAAAGCTGAACAAAGGGAAGCATTTAAATGGAATATATCGTATAGAATAAAGACTATGAATGCACTTGGATATAATGGGCGTAGGTTTTTTACGGGATTTCAATTCGTTGGAGACTGGAACAATATAAGAATATATGAGAAATTAGATGCCAAGTTTACGCATGGGAGTCTGAAATTTTTTATTGGATATAGATTCAGGAATAAAAATGACAAATCCTGACAGATTATACAAATCTACACATTGAAATCTCGGCCTATCTTTATTGATGACTTCAAATTATTGAATAAGATTTCCTTTATACTATTGTGTATTACTTGTAGAAATTTAATTTCTGTGTCAGGAAAAATTGCAAACGGTTAAAATTAGCCGTAGGTCTAGACTGATATAAATATCCAATCTGAAGATTTAAAGTCTTATTAAATTGATAGCCCCCTGCCAGGTATAAACGATTTTGATCGAAAGCCAACTCAGGTTTTGAATTTATAAAAATTTCATCATATACATTTATAAAGAATGTTCCTTTTTCAATATTTTTCCCGTTTAGAGGAATGGTAGCTTGAAGACGATATCTGAACCTGTGCCTGTTCCCGGATTCAAACCATCTCTGCTCGAATCTGTATCTATGCTGGATTTTCGTTCTGGAGATGTTATGATTTAATCCAGCCTGTAATATTAAGCGGTGCTCGGTTGTTCTTTCTTTCTCTTCATTGTCCTCTACATAATTCCATGTATTTCCATAACTATAGCCTAAACCGGTAAAAACCAGGGGAGAAAAGTGATAATTTGCCATTCGCCTAAGAAAAAATTCCTCGATGTTAGATAACGGTTCATAAAAACGCAATTGTGATTAAAAGAATAATTCTACTTTGGGATCGACATAATATGATCCATTATATATAAACCATGCCCCTAACTTATCATCTGCCTGGCTATAGGCTTTATATCCTTGCAACAAAAAATAAGCGAATAAAAAATATAAATGGTAAATGCTCCTTCGTTTATTCATGATCATCTTTTTACAATCTACCTAATAAATCGGTTTGGAAGAGCAATTCAAGTTTACTTTGTCATCTTATAAATTGATCACTTCCACTCACAGATGTCATCGAGATATTCTGCCGAGCCATCTCGTAGCCAGCCATCAAGTTGTGCTATTTCCTTAAGTTGTTGTCCCCTGAATCTTGGCACAACGATATAACTGCAATCAAGTTCTGGAATTGTAGTCATATCACCCCATAACTTTTCAAATTGCGTAACAGGAAATATATCCTCCTGTCCTTTGCCCCATCTTTTCTTGACATCCTTTAAGGTAATATATGTCGGCATTCTTTTCGACATATCGATGACACATTGATGCACATAGGGGATATTATCTAAATCCCTCCTTTTCAACTTAAATACTGACAATAATTTATTGATGTTGATCCAATAGGTACTGGTATTATAATACGTGAGATCAAATTCAATTTTTTCATCAGGTAGAGCGAGCCCTTCAACCAGCCTCAACTTACCATCAATTTTAGCCAATCCTCCGCCTCTATCATCAATCTTTCTCGAAATTACCTCCACTGTAAAATCACTTCCATTTTTTATGTGACATCCTAACAGGGCTGGATCAGGATTAGCCCCCAGGGTATCAATATTGTGTGCCATGAGGTATTTAAGATCAGGATGCTTGCAAAGCAATGAATTTAATGTTCCATTAAGTAACATATTTGGAATCTCATACCAGTGACCTACAGGATGAATGCACTGATGGGGTAAATTATCCAGGTAATCCTCCCCTTCCCCTTCGTTTTTTGCCCAGTTAATGAGTGCCTTATGCAGGCTATCCTGAACTTTTTGAGCCTGTTCATCCAATAGTTGCTGGGGCATCTCTTCCCACAAAAATCTGAGGTCTCTTTCCATGGGGATCAAACGTAATCCAACGACTCTTCCCGGGGATAAATAGAGTGGTCCTTCATATCCAAAATTATTTTCACGATCCAGGAAGGTAGAAATAGCCTGATGGGTAAGATAACTGGTAGTTACAATGTGTGGAATTTGAACACCGGATATATGTGATATCTTATTATTCTTAGCCAGGTGCGCTTCAATGAAATTTCTATGCTTGCCAGAGATTTTAGCGAAAGGATTTAGTGATTTAACTACTCCAGCCCCTTTGGTCCATCGGGTTCCCAGACCACCAGCAAGTGTAACAATTCCTAATTCACCATTCTTGATTGCATTAAGTCCCAGCTTATAATATTCATCAGATAGTTTATTCGTTGCATCAAATACATCGTTTTTAGGGACATCTTCAATTTTTCTGTTTACCGCCAGGCGGTTCTGAGATAACCCGATCCTTCCTGATTGCAGATCCATTTTTAATTGTTGATGAAAATTCTGGTCAAAACCATGTTTAGCAAGCAAACTTTCCAGAGAATTTTCTATATCATTAATCAGGTCACGCTGCGGGATCATTCTATCAAACAGATTGGCTACAAATCCATCGGATATTTCTTTGGATTGGTATTTGCTTCCCAGGTTTTCCAATTCCTTCCTTTGTGAATTGGTCAGGTCAAGAATTTCTTTTTTGAGTAATCCCGGTGTAATTAAGGCATAATATCCTTCCGGAAGAAGCGCTTTTTCTCCTGATATAAACTCTGAACTCGAGCCTGTTTCATTTATGCTAAAGTCATAAACAACAGGATCCATAGCAAATGGGATAGCAGTTTCCAAGGAACTTTTGATCTCCGACATGATTACCTGGATTCTGTCCTGTGCTTTTTTCTTCACTTTTGGATCGAACATAAATCCCATACCTCCACCTGACATACCGCCCATCATCCAGAATCCCCAGAATTGAGATTTATATTCTCTCTTCACTTTTTGGATAAGCGTTTCAGTAAACAGATTGGATGACCATGGAATAATTGTCTGGATAGGACCATCAAAATTCTTTTGAGTAAAGGCGCCAATATTTTTTATTCTGCCAGCCCGCAGTTCGTTGGTTACTTTATCAAATAAATGAATCGCATTCAACCTGCCTTCCCATTCCAGCTCCGATCTAAGAAGGTATTTTTCGGTAACCATTTCAAGTATCGGACCTACATCCTGCGCCATCCCCCCATGTACTATGACCAGGCTATCCTGCAGCATGCTCCTGGTCTTTTCACTGACTGAGTTATGGTCTAATATTGTATGATTGGGAAGTAAGCGTCCTTTGCTTATTCCGTATTCCGGGTCTCCATCAATCGCTTCAGCTCCATTAATAATCTTAATTCCCGGCCAAATCCCTCCCGAATCCTGCCATCCCCCACCAGATCCTCCTAACCACTCACCCAAAATCGCTCTGGCAGCTACCAATCTTCTTTCTCCTTCATCCAAGGGTCCTGTAAGCAATCTAGTCTGATTACTTGCCCTCATGCAAACTGATATAAGGGAGGCCAACAAATTGGTTGATACAGCCAACCGAGAGCCTTTGGGAATATTGTTTACCTGACTAATAATTTCAATTCCAAATCCGGGACCAACAATTTTTTGTAATACATTTTTCAGAGGAATCCCAGCTCCCTCCATTCCAGGTGGGATTATGCCTGAGGCTATAACTGCAGCCTTTAACAATCCCAGATAATCTTTTGCAAAATCGAAAACCTCAGATAATAACGAAATATCAGTACTCACTCCTAAATCAACGCTCGTTAATCTTAGAACAGGTTGGTCAATAATCCTGAAAAATGTTTCAATGGGAGGCTTTGGATTTCCTTTACCTCGGCCACGGACTTTCAGATTAACGGAAATATTTAGTACTCTGGCACCTTCAGGAAAATCCATCCCCAGGAAAAATATATCACTCCAACCACTATGTGTAATATCCATCCTTACCGGAGTGGATTCATGAATAATTGGGTATAAACCACTGTATGGATCTGCCTGAATAAGTTCTTTTCTGATGCTCAGGGGATGATCGTCTGGATGACCAGTTCTGAACATCCATTGGTTACCCAGTGTATTGCGAACACTTTTCCTTACCTGATTTGCCAGGGTCTGAAAAGCTAACTTATGATAGGCCTCTGCAAGGCCGCTGGATATCCCAACATTCGGCCCATGCAGTTTCTGTATTCTTAAGTAAATATCAATCGCTTCTTCATATCTCCTTTTTAGCATATGGTTGTAGGCTTCAAAGGGGATCAGGCCTTTATGGTTGTTTTCTAAGATTATCGGAAGGTAAAATCTGTGAATGCTGTAAAGAAAAAATAAGGCCCTGACCTTATGGTACAAATTAGTATTCTTACGGCGAAATAAATCAAGATTTTCAGATTCATTTAGAAGCTCAGAAAGAGCTAAGGATCTGCAGTAGGATTCCAGAGAAGTATTTCTTATTTCCGGTCTATCAGAAATAATTATATTTATTAGATCACTCATAGACTACATCTTATTCGGCATGAAATCCTTCATAACAAAAAACTCAAGAAGCTCCGACATGACACGATCCCTATCCTCACCACTTAAGGCTATAGCCAGTTGTGCCTTCATCAACCCGTATCTTGTTCCCATATTAAAGCGGAAGTCAGTCTTCTCAAGGGCCAGATATTGCTCTTTAGTGGCCAAATCATTTAAAGATTCACTCAATCCGACTTTCCCATTTTTGTTTATGCTGATATTCTTTTTCAATAAATCCATTATTGTGGGTGTGAGCACGTGCATTCCGAAAAAACAAAGATAATGGCCTGATCGTAATCCGGGAACCAGCAATTTCTGCTCCGCAATGGTTGGTGTGGGTTTTTCAACTACGGAATCAATCAGGTATAGGTCATCTCTACCCTGGATCCGGCTGCCTCCAACTGTCCCATATTGTGTAATCTGAGCTTCTCTGGTGGATTGAACAGCACTAACAGAACAGGATTTCTCTTCAGCAATCTCAACAAGGTGCCTGGCAATATCCTTTTTACTTCTTTTCACATATAGATGATCACCAACGAGGTGCAGGAAAGGATCTTCTCCTGTAAAAGATGAAGCTGTAAACAAAGCATGTCCATATCCCAGGGGCTTATCCTGATGCACAAAATTTACCCTGTCGGCATGCTGACTCAATACTTGTTTATAAGTATTTTCATCACCTGGATAAACCACGATACAGACTTCATCCACGCCCGCACGTACAATTTCATCAACCATCATCTCAAGCACGGATCTTTCCTCCCCGAACATATCTCTGATAGTCTGAATAGGCAACTTCCTTTGATCGGGAGCCGCGGCGGTTATAACTGCTTTTTTTACCTTCATGATTCTAATTCATAATTCCTAATTTTTATCACATAAATTTTAATTAGAAAAACCATGTCCCACAGGCCAGACAGGAGATGGTTTTAATATTGCACTACGTTCTATAGTCTGAGGTCCAGTATTCATTCTTACTCGGTATACACCCACCTTTAATTTTCTTGTATCATAGATTAGATGCTGTATGTTTTGATCATTTTTTATACCTAGAGAATCGATACGTATCCCTGCGCCATCCAGGACTTCGAGATATGAGTCTTTCAAATCCTCATCGTTAATCATATAGAATATGTGTAATCCATTGGATTCGTTGGGGGTAAACAAATGGTTATCTCCATTCATTTCATAGTTACCCCAATAAGCCCTTTCCGAGTAATTCCTAATAGGTTTTGGTTCAATTTTAAATAACTCAACTTTTTTTGATGGAGAGAAATCACTTAACTGCTGAATAAGAGATATGTCAATAACATACGCTCCACGCCCATAAGTTCCAACGATCAGATCATTTTCATCTGTCTGGATCTTCAGGTCTTTTACAGGGACAGAAGGCATATTTTGTTGAAAAGGGATCCAGGATTCTCCCGCATTAAAAGAAATGTAAACTCCGGTATCATTTCCCAGGTACAGAAGTTCTCGGTTAACCGGATCTTCAATAATCACATTGACAGGAGAATCGGGTAGTCCTGTTGTTATAGGTTCCCAAATATTACCTTTATCGTTCGTTCTGAATACAAGAGGTCGAAAATCATCATGACGGAAACCGGATTTACATACATAAGCAATATTCTCATCATGCTGAGAGGCTGAAATCCGGCTAACCCAATATTCAGCATTCCCATTAAGACTGTGTATCTGGTCAGTGAATTCCGACCAGTCAACACCATTATTGGGGGTCATATGGATCCTTCCATCATCTGTACCAACCCAGATCATATCCGGATTTACTGACGAAGCTGAAATAGCAGAAATGGTGCAATGCATCATATGTCCTCTGCCAGCTATTTTACTGGCATTATTTGTAGTAAGGTCAGGGCTGATTTCGCGCCAGGTATCACCCCGGTTTTCTGACTTTAAAAGGTATTGAGCCCCCACATATATAGTTTCTGAATTTCGGGGTGAGATCTCTATCGCTGGCGTCCATGGATATCGGTAAGGGAATTTATCTTTTTCATTCTGCGGTTCGATTTTTACCCTTACTCCCAGCTTCTGATCTACCCGGTGATGTCCACCGAATTGAGTAGATATATATACCCACCTGTTATCCTGAGGATCGACAACGGTATACATACCATCCCACATACCTACGATATCCCAATCTTCCGGGCCTATCTGTCCTGACCAGCTGTTCGAGGGGGCTTTCCATGCTTCATGATCCTGAAGCCCTACATAGATATTATAAGGATAAGCATTATCCGTTTCAACCATATAGATTTCGCCCAGGGGTATTTGATATTTATGATACATTGTAATCCCACCATCAAATGTTTCATACAGACCGCCATCACTTCCGATCATCAGATGGTCTCCGTCTTCAGGATCCGCCCAGAAGGTACGGATATCCCCGAACATATTAACAAACAAATTTGTAGGAGGCCAGTTACAATCGTTCCAGGTTTTTCCTCCATCTAATGATGAAATCAGAAGGTCACTGCTTACGTATATTTTGTCCGGATCATGAGGATTCACAAGGATCTTATTAAAAGAATAAGCAGCTTTAGCACTCACATTGCATGAATCCTGATTCTGCTTGACCCAATTGCCTCCTGAATCAGTTGATCGATATACCTCACCACCAATCAACTGGTCATAATACGGATCACGCATATAGTTCATTTCTATGTTTTCATCAACAACCACGCCTTTTTTAGGATTCAGGTTTTCAACCACAGCATAAACTATCTCCGGTTGATTATGACACAATCCCAATCCAATGCGTCCGATCTTGCCATCCGGGAGACCCGCAGTAAGTTTTCCCCAGGTTTCTCCATTATCCAGTGAACGGTATATTCCACTGGCGGCTCCACCCGCTTCATAGTGCCAGGGATACCGGTATTTTTCATAAGCAGCAGCATAAAGTATTGCCGGATTTGCAGGATCTATAATCAAGTCAATGATACCCGTATTTTCATCAATGAACAGGACCTTTTCCCATGATATTCCCCCGTCAACTGTTTTGAATATACCTCTGACCATGTTGGGTGTAAAAAGATGACCCATCGCAGCAATGAAAACAATATCCGGATTCTCAGGGTGGATAATAACAGCCGAGATGTGGTGTGTATCCTCGAGTCCACAAAATGACCAGCTTGCCCCCCCGTCAAGTGATTTGAAAACTCCTCTTCCTGCATGAGAGCTTCGTGCATTATATGATTCCCCTGTACCAACCCAAACAATTTCCGGGTTTGAATTTGAAACAGCAACAGCGCCTATACTACCCACACCCACCGAATCAAATATCGGCATGAATGTTGTGCCGTTATTTGTGGTTTTCCACACACCACCATTACGGCTTCCTAAATAATATGTGTATTTATAATCCGGATCTTTTGTTTGTGGAACTGCTATTGATGATATCCAGGATCCAACACGGTAAGGGGAGATGTTTCGATATTCGAGGAAATCCGGGATCACCGGGTTGGCTACCTGAGCCTGAGAATTCACCCATAAAAATGTCAATGCAATTAATAAAAACAGATTTCTCATTCAATCCAGGTTAATTAATCCAATTATTAACATACATTTCGGTCAAAAAACAGATAATCCGTAAATGATCACCAAGATACAAAAGGAAAATTAAACTTAAAGCTATAAAAGAATCAAAAATGATGTTTTCCCGCATTCTAAAACTAAGGAAAGAAAATTTGTGCTTAGGCAATTAAATACATGATGGAGAATTGGGATCCGGAATATAACATCAATTAAAAAAGAGTATTGTTTCAAATCTGTTAAAGTTTCCAGATTAACTTATAAATAAACCCTGGAGACAAATAAAAAAAGCTGTTCAAATGAACATCGAAATAATTTGAAGATAACTTTCAAATTCTAAATTAAATCGAAGGATTCAAACAGCTTTCTGATTATTATAGAATCGAGATATTACAGTTGCTTAACTATATTTGATCGAATGGCATCAACCTGGGCCATAAGTTCAATCATAACCGAGTCATTTAATAATTCAGCACCCTGGTTATTGGCAATCTTATCATCGACATCCAGTTTCTCATAGGTATTGATCAGATTACGGAAAGACGTGGCATAATATTCATCATTATCTGCATCAGTGTAATCCAATTCAAGCATCTCAGCGAGGGTTTTAATATTCTTCTCCTGAGCCAGAACAGATTTAGCAAGCGGCATTAATATCAGGAAACGCTGATCATCCGGCAATATATCTTTCGGATAAGCTTCTATTACTTCGAGCATATTATATAATCCTTCAATATAAAAACCAGCCAGGAATATGGTACGATAGTAAGACCTTTCAGCTTCAGTAGCACCAAGACTGTTACTCGCTTTCCGGTATGATTCCCTGAAATAGGCTTTCAATGAATCATTTTGCTCAATATTCTCTTCGAACCGGAGCATTATTACTTCCATGAAGCTTTTTTCTATGCCAAGTTCTATGGCAAGGTTATGACAAACATCATAATACTTGTCAACATGGTCTCGTTGCTGATACGCTACGGAATATCCAAGGTCGAAAAAGTATACTCCAAGGTTGGCTACTGCTTTTTCTCTGGGCACTAAATAACCTGGCATGTTGTCTACGTCATTCAGGATCAATGGATTAAATTCAGCACCAGTTGATTCAAGTATAGCTGCATATTCATTGGGCGGAGGCAAATTAGGCATTATTTTTTGTGCAGCCTCCTGCATTGGTTTCGTATCCTCTTCAATTTGAGCCTTATCTTTTGCATCTTTAGATGTACATGCAAAAATCAGCATTGAGGCTACAAGGATTAAAAGTAAATTGCTAATTTTCATATTTGGTATGTTTTGTTAGGCAATGATTAAAATATTCACTTATGCTAATAAAGCTCAAAAATAAGGAACAAAATGAAAAAATCTATTAATAATTTAATAAAATGAAGAACAACCCTGTTAATCTTAGTTTATGGTTTCAAGCATTTGATCGTTTCAAACATTTTTCAGAGACTTTGGTTCTAATATGAATTTTATATAGTTAATTTGGATCGTCGAAAAAAATTAATTTTAATTATGATTAAATCTTTCAAGAAATTCATATTGGTAGTTTTATTTATAACTGCCTTCCAGGTTTCCAAAGCCCAATATGTAGATATATTACCCTATGCCGGTTATCAGTTTGCTGCCAATGTTGATGTGTGGTATGGAACTACAGCCGGTAGATTACACTTTAATCCAGCCGGGAATTATGGTGTTGGTTTAGATTTAGTATTACCATATAATGGTATCGCTATATCTTTTTCCTTCACTAATGCACAAACCTCACTTACATTCAGGGAGAATTTCCAGCCAGAAGAAGAACTTTTTGATGTAAGCCAACAGTATTATATGTTTGGTGTAAATAAAGAGATGGAATTAGATAATGACAGGATCCGCCCTTTCGGTGGTTTAATACTTGGCTGGACTACTGTTAATCCGGATGATCCTGACAATCCCTCCCGGGGCAATGTATCGAAATTTACCGTTGGTTTACGCGGAGGAGTAAAGTTTTTTATTTCTGACAGGATTGGTTTATTTGCACGAGCCAGGATGTTACTACCAGTACAATGGGCCGGTGGCGGAATCTGGTTTGGTGGAGGAGGCGGAGGAACCTCTCTAAGTGTAGGTTCTTCAATTATTTCAGGCGATGTTGGTGGTGGATTGATCATATCTATTGGCAGCAAATAGAGTAAGGATCTTTGTTGCGGAATATTTGATTATATCAACAAGCAATGTGCTCCGGATTCTGAAAATTTTATAATTGGGATGCCGATACCCAATGATAAAGGTTCATATTGTAAAATTTGAACAAATTTGAATTGAGTCTGCCAACAAGATTTTATAAGATTCAATTTAATCTTAAATTTAAAGATGTCAATTTTAGAGTACATATTATCTGCTGCCTTCCTGATAGTGTTGTTTATCTACATATTAAATACTGTCATCAATAACAGGTTCCGTAAAAAAACAGTTGAATATCTAAAAAATCAAAAGAATCAGATCAGGGAACATGAAAAGGAGATTGAAAAACTCTCCGGGAATATCCGCGATTTAAATAGTGAAAAGGTTGGTCTGCAGAATCATATTAAAAAACAGGAAAGGGAATATCCGAAGATTGGAATAATCCTCGAAAGAGGAATAGAATTGCAATCGAAAAAATTATTGACTTCACTGGAAGAATCAATGACCACCAAATCGATCTCGAAACAACAAAAAGATAAGATCAAAGCCGAGAGTGAAAATTATGGCAACCATGTCAATAATATGATCAGCTGGTTCCAATCCATTTACGGTGATAATAAACCGGAAATCTCATCATTTGAGATCATTGAATTAACTCAAAGTATTATCAATGAAGTCACGGCACTTCTGAAGTATAAGAACATCACATTTATCAATCATATAGGTGAGCCATTGAATGTATCAGCTGATCAGAATATGATAAGTTATTCGATAACCACTATAGCGACTTTATTAGGTATACGATCTGTAAGTGGAAACACGATGTATGTTGACGTTGAAAGAACCGGGAAGAAGTGTTTGATCACATTCGAAGATTCAGGACCCGGTGATGATGACGAGTTGATTAAGGACCTTGCCGGAGAAAAATATGAGGAAGAGAATATCGAACGGCTTAAAGATTTTTCTCACATTTCTTTTATCATGGCAAAAGATCTTATAGAAAAAAATGGCGGGAAATTATGGACCAGTTCGATCATGGAAGTCGGAATTAAAATATCATTTTCAATACCTATAGAATAAAAATATTTATTATGGAAAAAAGAAGATCATTTTTTAAAAAAATTGCCGGATTTGGGGCCGCAGGAGCATTTTTAACAATATTTAAAGGGGCTTATGCAGGCAACAAGGCTAAAACAACATTTATTCATCATGTGTACTTCTGGTTGAAAGATCCGGAAAATCCTGCGGTTCGTCAAAAATTCGAAAACGGATTAAGGGAGATGGGCACTATCGAATCCATTAGTTTATTGCATATCGGTACACCGGCCGATACGGACAGAGAAGTAATCGATAACACATACCATTACTCATTTCTGATAGGTTTTGAAGATCGCAAAGGTCATGATCTATACCAGGAGCACCCGATTCATGATAAATTCAGGAATGAATATAATGATATGTGGACAAAGGTTTTGGTCTATGACTCGGTGGATTTATAACCTGTTATATTTAAGCAATATTTAATAGTTTATTCTTACCCCTGTCAAATTGTGGATTTTGGGTAAACTCTAAACGCTCTATATCCATAGATTGATACGATAACAAAACAACCAAAGGGAAGAATAAATGAAAAGTTAACTGCAGGCAAGAATCCTACTGTGCCAAGGTCAATTATGGCTCCCTGCAATGGGGGCATTAAAGCACCCCCGACTATGGCCATGACCAACCCGGCTGCGCCAAGTTTCGCATCTTCACCTATTCCATCAAGTGCAATTCCATAAATTGTAGGAAACATTAGAGACATAAATGCAGAGGTGGCAATAAGACAATACAAACCAAGCATACCTTCAATAAATATAACACCGGTGGTTGTGATCATGCCTCCTACCGCAAAAATTGCTAAAAGTCTCGCAGAATTAACATACTTCATCAGGAAAGTACTTATAAAACGACTTGATATAAATAAAACCATTGCGACAATATTATACTTTTGGGCAGTAGCTTTTGTTAATCCCAAATGTTCAGCATACTGAATTATAAAAGTCCAGCACATTATCTGCGCGGCGACGTAGAAAACCTGTGCAATTACACCTTCCCGGTACCTTATATTCCTGAACAACCGGTTAAACGAAGCCCCAACATTTACTTTCCCGGCATGTTCGGTCTTGGGTAATTTTGAAAAAAGGATAATAAAAAACAAAATCAGAACAGCGATCCCAAGCATAACATACGGATCTCTTATTATTGCAAGATCATTCGTTCTGATCACTGCTTTCTGTGCTTCACTTAATGTCGGGAATATCAATTCTCCTGCGGCATTTCTTTTATCAGATTCAAGGGCTACCAGAATAACATATGATGCAATATACATTCCAAAAACAGATCCCATTGGATTAAATGATTGGGCAAGATTTAATCTTCTGGTGGCTGTGGATGGATCACCCATTGAAAGAATATAGGGATTCGCAATGGTTTCGAGAAATGCCAGACCGAAAGTCAAGATATACAAGGAAACCAGAAAAAACCCGAACATCTCAAACTGAGCGGCAGGATAGAAAAGCAAAGCACCCATCGCGTATAATCCAAGTCCCAGTAGAATCCCTTTCTTATAGGAATATTTCATGGCAAATAACGCTGCCGGGATTGCCATTGTTCCGTATCCCCCATAAAATGCCAATTGAATTAATGCTGCCTTTGCTGTTGATATCTCCATTATTGTCTTAAATGCGGCAACCATTGGGTTGGTGATATCATTGGCAAATCCCCAGAATGAGAACAAACTGGTAATAAGTATAAATGGCACTATATATTTTTTTTCAAGAAGTACTTCCTTAACTTTATTCATATGCTCTGATATTTGTACACTTTAGCCGGATCAATCTATCAATAGAATCGTGCTAATCTACTTAATTATGTTAAAAATGAAATTTTTAATGCTTTTTCACTAGAAAAGAATGATAGTTTTATTCAAAAATAATTTCATCTCCCCATAATTTGAGAAGAGAATCTATCAATCTAATTAGATCACTCAGCTATTTGTCCATCCAGGTCCCATAAATCTTCCCAGCTCTGATTGTCTTTCCAAAGGAAAACCTGTCCTTTAATTAACCTGTTGTTTTTATCAATCTTACTTATATCATTCATTTCATCTTCTGACAGTGGGTCCATTATAACAGCATCCATATTACTTTTATACTGCCGTTCCTTTGCGCTGAAAGGAATGGTTACCTGTCCTCTCTGTACCGCCCATTTCAGACATACGGCTGCCGGATGCACACCATGTTTTTTCGCTGCTGAAACAATTATAGGATCTTCCATATCAACTGTGTCTTGTTTGCTCCTATCCCGCTCCGGCCGGCTAGGTGACCCAAGCGGACTATATCCAATAGGTTGTATTTGATTTTCAATTAGATAATCATACAACTCCTGTTGCTGAAAGTGAGGATGGATTTCCATCTCGTTTACAACCGGCTTGACCTTTGCATCCCTGAGCAATAGCTTCAACTTGGGAATGGTCATATTACTTGTACCTATATGACGAACCAAACCCTGAGTCAATAATTCCTCCATAGCAAGCCAGGTATTCATATAATTTCCATGAATGTAAGGTTTGGAATCAGGGCTTCTTGAATCAACATCACACCCTGGAGGGTGAAAATTAGGAAAAGGCCAATGAACCAGGTAAAGATCCAGATAATCTAGCTGAAGATCTGAAAGAGACTTTTTACAGGACTTGATCACATTTTCGGGGTCGTGCATATCATTCCATACTTTTGAAGTTATCCATAGTTCCTCACGATCGATTCCGGATTTGATAACCTTTGATAATGCATTTCCAATATAAGACTCATTACCATATACAGAGGCACAATCAAAATGACGATATCCATAGCCAGCAGCACCTACTACCGCTTCTGCAATTTGTTCAGCCGTATAGGTATCAGATCCGAAAGTTCCCAATCCAATGGCAGGTATTTCTGAACCATTATAAAGTTTTCTCCTGGGTACTTTGGCCTGATCTATATTCTTCATGTATAACTATATTTTATCTAATCGTTTAAAAGCAAATTATTCCAGAAAAAATACTCCTTCCGGAAACTTGTGAAAAACAACATCAGATAGATTCACACCATCTTTTAAGGATCTCCTTAAAATCATCCATAGGAATGGCGATATCTACCTGATCTCTTCATCAAACACGACCGCCACCTTGCCGCATTTTCCTTCATCCATTAATTTATATGCCTTATCTACTTCATCCAATGTAAAACGATGGGTGACAAGATCCTCAGGATGAATACCCCATCTTACGATTCGTTCAACAAGTTCTTCCATCTTCCAAATACTTGTAACCCAGGATCCGTAAATGGTTACCTGGTTATGAATAATATCAGGACTTGGATTAAATTCGACTGTACCGCCTTCACCCAGGAACACACATTTTCCCCATTTTCTTGTACTTCTTATCGCCAACTGACGGCCAAGGGTATGACCGGAGGTGTCAACAGTTCGTTCACATCCCATTCCTGCTGTAAGATCAAGAACTTTTTTCAGAGAATTTTCATCAGAAAGAAAAACATGATCAGCCAGTTCTTTGTCAATTGCTATCTTGCACCTGTCTTCTATTGTATCGACACCTATCAATTGCTGGGCTCCCATTGCTTTTGCCAACATTAGGGTTGCCAATCCCACTGGTCCTAGTCCGACAACCAGAACCGAATCATTACCGCAAATACCTATCTTTTCCAATCCTTCATATACCGTTCCAAATCCACAAGCGACCTGTGCCCCATCAGTATATGTTAATTCATCAGGAAGCATAACAAGGTCCTTTTCATCTGCTATAATGTATTCGGCCATTCCTCCATCACGCTGCCAGCCATAAGCAGCTCTGAATTCACTGGTGCAACTGATCATAAAGCCACGCCGGCAATCATTGCAAACACCACAACCGGATATGTGATATATGACCACACGATCTCCCTTTTTAAATCGTTTCAGCTCAGGCCCCTCTTGTATTATCTGACCAGCTGGCTCATGACCAGCAATTTTGTTTTGATAGGCTTCCGGGCCTTTTCCAAGATGTTCACGATATATTGCCCTGATATCACTTCCACATATCGTTGAAGATTTTGTTTTTATCAGGACCTGACCATGTCCGGGTTCCGGGATGGACACATCCTTCATCACAACTGTGCTGTTCCCCGGCAGGAATGCCCCTTTCATTGTTTCCATACTATCGAATTTTGGATTTTCAGAGTAAAAATTATCTATATATTTAATGCAATAGACTAGGTTAAAAAATCGCTTCCAAATGATTAGCAAACATATATAATTTTAGCATGTAAATCCAGTTATCCATTTACGCAACAGGCACATTTATTTTAATCCGGTGTATTGTTATAAGCCAGGGATTGCTGATATTGAATAATTCAAAATAAGTTGATCTTACACTATTCAAGTTTTTTGTAAATGTTATATGATCTCTTCGGATTATATCCAGGTTCATAATCAGATCACCTTTTTCAGACTTTTTCTATAAAGTGAAAAGCTAATAATTATACTTACAGAATATAAAAATATGCCAGATATACAGGTTGTAATAAGGCGGTTTTGTGCATCAATGATAAGGGGTGTTCCCGATACCCAAAAAATCAATATTAAGTAAGATTTGGATGTAACCTTATTTATTTAATTCTATCTGAGCACCGTAAGCCCTTCCATAAATATAATCTTCCAGATCGTGTATAGTAGCTTCCTGATCAGAAATTACCCTGTTTACAGCATCACCAATGGATATTATTCCAACCAGATCGTGGTCTTCAAGGACAGGCAAATGCCTGACTTTTTTGATTGTCATCAAATGCAGACATTCCTGAATTGTATTATCAGGTCTGATAACGGTAATTTCCTTTGACATCATATCACCTACTTTGGTTTCTTTCGAAGTCTTACCCATTAGGACAATTTTCCTTGCATAATCTCTTTCAGAAAATATGCCTACCAATTTCCCGTTTTCATCAACTACCATAAGCGCACCGATATCCTTTTTTGACATCATGACCAGTCCGTCATAAACTGTATTATTTACGTTTATTGTTTCAACATTACTCCCCTTTTCTGCAAGAAGTTCTTTGACTTTACTTTTCATGAATCCTTAATTAAAATTAATAATATTTCTATTGAAATTGCTTTCCCAATCTCCTCCCGGTGAGGTATAATTTATAAAAAAAATTGTGATAAATAAAAGTAATTAACGTAAAATTACTGATCCTCCAGCAAAAATCACATAGTATTTTACATAAAAAGCTAATTAGTCCTCTTAAAGGGGCAATATCTATTTTAAAAAATCAATTATCAAAAAATATAATTCTGAATAATACAGCGCTTAGAAGAATCTACTAAAGACAATCCATAATTTTTTAATTTTTTTTAAATACTTTTGCATTCCCTAAATAACAAGGATAACTATTATTGAAATTAATAACCATTAACATCAATTTTTAATATTTAAGGTAATACTATGAAAACATTAAATCATTTCAGTTTTTTATTATTATTAGCTGTTTTTGGGCTTTTGCTTGGTTGTACCGAAGGCAAAAAAGCTGATCAGGGAGAAGAACAAGCCGAAGCTGAAGAAGCTGTCAGCGAAGATGAGGGCTGGATTGTATTATTTGATGGAACATCCTTTGATGGCTGGAGAGGATATGGAATGGAAGCCATGCCTCCAAGGTGGAAAATTGAAGATGGAGCTATGTATATGCCAGGTTCGGGTCGAGGTGAAGCGGGTGCTGAAGATGGTGGAGACATCATTTATGACAAAAAGTTTAAAAATTTTCACCTCAAGCTGAGCTGGAAACTAGGAAAAGGGGGTAACTCAGGAATTTTCTATCTCGGGCAGGAATCACCCGAATATGATGCCATATGGCAAACCGCTCCTGAAATGCAGGTTCTTGAAGAAAGCCATATTGATTGGAATTTGGGTAAAGATGGAAACCGACGGGCAGGATCTTTATATGATTTGATTCCGGCAGTACCTCAAAATGTTAAACCAGCCGGAGAATGGAACGATGTTGAAATTATTGTATATAATGGGACAGTAGTTCATAAGCAAAACGGAGAACAGGTTCTTGAATACCATTTATGGACACCAAAATGGGATGAAATGATTGCAGTTAGCAAATTCCCTGAATACAATGAGAACTGGCATGAAGTTGCTTCAGAAGGGTATATTGGCCTTCAGGACCATGGAGATGATGTCTGGTACAAAGATATAATGATCAAAGAACTCTAGTAATAATATCAGCATATTTTAAAGGGTTGGGGATAATTAATTCTCAGCCCTTTTTTATTGATATTGAATCATTTACTACTAAACAGAGATTCTTTAAATAACTTTCAAATACTGCAACTTACGAATTTCGATCTCCAGTACATTTATATACTTGAAAATTGAATTTAGCTGATTTAATTAAGAAATAAATATCATCAGTATATGATTGATTGACCTGGGTTTAATCAGTTAAAAGAATTCATGGTTCTTTCAATGCCTATAGTCCCAAATGAAAGAATCGCATTGCAGGCTTTATCCAGGACAAAGGGCAGTTCTTCAATTTCTTCCTTATTGAATCGACTTAATACATAATCTACCTGGTTCCCTTTATAAAAGTCATCCCCTATGCCAATCCTGATCCTCTGATAGGCATTTGTTCCCAATACTTTCTCAATGTTTTCAAGACCGTTATGTCCTGCAGACGAACCTTTCTCCCTGATCCGGATTTTCCCGAATGGCAAAGCTATATCATCCACTATAATCAACATGTTCTTGATCGGGATCTTCAATTCCTGAAGCCAGAAATTAATGGCCTTACCACTTACATTCATGTAGGTAGTTGGTTTTATAAGGTGAAAACGTTTCCCTTTGTACCTGAATTCCGTTGTAAAGGCGTGGCGGGATAAATCGAAAACCTTCTTTTGCATATCTGCTAGTCTATCAAGTGTTAAAAACCCGATATTATGCCTTGTCAGTTCATATTCAGGCCCAATGTTTCCTAATCCAACAATGAGATATTTCATTTTCCTTAATAATTGTATCTAATGAAAAAAAAATCCTGCCGAAATACGACAGGATTCAATATCATATAATGAATTATTTCTATTCGGATGATTTCTCTTCACCTTCTCCTTTAGGTGTGGCATCACCACCTTCTTCAGCTCCCTCTTCTCCTTCTTCAAGCTCTTCTTCTTCAAGCTCTTCTTCATCACCAAGTTTCGCTGCACGCGGGATAGAGACAGAAGCAATCGATACCTGTGGACTGTTCTGGATCTCAAAATTGTTGGTCTCAACTTCTTTTACCTTGATGGTCTGACCAAGTGTTATTTCAGATATATCCAAATCAATGCTTTCCGGCATATCTTTTGGCAAAGCTCTTACAAGTAATGTCCTGGTATTTATCATTAGCTTACCCCCTGCTCTGATTCCGGGAGAGTCACCAAAAAACTTTACAGGAACCCGCATTTTGATCGGCTTATCATCATGTAACTCCATTAAATCCACGTGCAGGATCATTTCACTTACAGGATGAAATTGAATGTCCTGTAAAATACAATTATATATTTTACCTTCGATATTCAGTTCAACAAAATATATTTCCGGAGAATAAACCAGCGGTCTGAACAATATCATGGGTGCATAAAAATGCACTTGTTCTTCCCCTCCATAAATTACACAAGGCACATTGCCTTTTTCCCTCAGTTTTTTCGATTCACTTTTACCGAGATTTGCTCTTTTATACCCTATAATCTCTAAAGTTCTCATAATTTTTAAGTTTATTAATAATGTTTAATGAAACCTGCCAATTTGGCCAGGCTTAAATTTCTATTAGATTTTAATGTAAAAATAATGAACTAATTGACTCGTGGTTGTGTGTCTTCCTTATTCCTTTTGCAAATAAATTGGATACAGTCAGAACCTTAATACTTGGTGATGGCTTCCTTAAGGGTATGGTATCAGTAACGACTAATTCCTCAAGCTTCGATCCTTCAATATTTTCATAAGCATTACCTGTTAACAATGGATGAGTACAAATAGCCCTAACAGACCTGGCACCTTTTTCCATGATTATATCAGCAGCCTTTGAGAGCGTTCCTCCCGTATCGATCATATCATCTACAATCACCACATCTTTATTTTCAACATCTCCAATTACCTGCATTGAAGCTACTTCATTGGCCCGCTTCCGATATTTATCACAGATTACCAGTTCCACGGCAAAATGCTTAGCAAATCCTCTTGCACGACCTGTACCACCAACATCAGGAGCAGCAAATACCAGATCATTTAATCTGAGCGTTTTCAGATATGGTATAAAGATGTATGAACCATCCAGGTGATCAACGGGTATATCGAAGAATCCCTGGATCTGACCGGCATGCAAATCACAAGTCATTAATCTGTTGGCACCTGCAGCTGTTAAAAGGTTCGCAACAAGTTTGGCACCAATCGATACTCGTGGCCTGTCTTTCCTGTCCTGCCTTGCATACCCAAAATAAGGGGCAACGACTGTCACATATTTTGCACTTGCCCTCCTGGCAGCATCAACAAGCAACAAGGTTTCAACAAGGTTATCAGCCGGTGCATTTGTCGAATTAATGATAAATACATCACACCCCCTGACTGACTCTGTATAAATCGGTAATATTTCACCATCGCTGAATCGTTGAATTGTTAATGATCCGAGAGGTTTACCAAACTGTTGAGCAATCTTTTCTGCAAGGTACCTTGAATTGGTGCCAGAGAAAATTTTAACAGGAGCCATTTATCAGATTTCCGTTTTGTTGAATTTTTAAAAATAAATTAATCCCGATTATTACCGGGATTAATATTTTTGTTGTCCGACCAGGGCTCGAACCTGGACTCTTCTGAACCAAAATCAGACGTGTTGCCAGTTACACCATCGGACATTGACCTCCATTTTGGAGGTACAAAAATAGAACTATTTTAC
>JAHEGY010000232.1 GCA_024644875.1 Cyclobacteriaceae bacterium | reverse complement strand
TCCTCCCCGGATTTTTCCTGAATTTGTGACATTGATACGATAACGTTTTTTAATTGTATCTTAGTTGTACCTCTTATCTATTTTAAATTAAACTAAGTACAATTCTTGATAGCTTTCATTAGGAAATATTTTCTGACAAAAGCTACTGGAAGATTTAATTAAATAGTATGGCAAGGTACAATCTAACAGCAGGTAAAGCCTGTAAAACTTAATTGGCCCTGCCTAAAGAAATACTTCCCCCAGGAAAATAGGATGTACCAGATTTGCATCCTGCAATGTTACAACCAAAAACAATTTGCCAAATGAAGCCCTTTTACACAAAAATTAAAGTAGATCGTGTCAAAACACGATTTAGACAACTAGCTTTGCTTAAATCTATAAGTCTTTTCATAGTTTTATTTTGGATGGCCTTGCCAGTGGCAGCACAAAAAGGAAAGGGCGGTTCAACAGGGGGTAATAAAGATGTTACCCTGTTCACCTGTGCCGAAGATATTGGTAACGGCCTTTACCGCGCTTATTTTGGATACACAAACCCAACCAACAAGACCATAACGGTAAATCCTGAGGACAGCTATATATTTTTAAGTGATAAAATCGATGAATCTGAATATGAAGGAATCCAAAAATTTCCGGGGATCAACACTTTTGAACCGGGTACACACGACAAGGTAATTCCTGTGGTATTTGCAGACAACGGTCATGCCAAATGGACAGTAGTTTTTGACAGAAGTAGTGAAATCAAAATTAGGACCGATGCAAGCACTTCTGTATGTGAAGAAGATGGCTTTATTTTCCCGGTTATTGGCCCAGGCAATGGAAAAACGGAAGGATTTGTAAGTCCTGAACTCATCTCATTGGGAGCAGGAACAGCAGGTGACAATCCTTCCGACATCATTTATCAGATCAATACAAATGAGAAAGTACTGATACAATTAGTCCCTTTTAACGGACAAACACAGGCAGTTATTGATGTATTGGAAGATATCTTTGGATTGAACTATGATCCAAACCCATTGAATTCAGATTTTATCATAGATCCAGCTGTGATCATTTCAGAAGAATTGGCTGCAATTGACGTATTTTTTCCTGTTAACAAAATTCTGCCACCCCCGCCGCCTAACCCACCTCTGCCTGCCTTGACTGATTATTTTGAGATCATTAAATCGGCACAAGCACTGTATACACCTTTTACTTCAGGTAAAATTGAGCAAACAGGTGATGCTATTACACAGGGAGACAGTACGCAAACCACCAGCATAGTAAGGGAATCTTTCCGCATTGTAACTCCTGAGGGAAGTCTTCCGGTAGATGGCAAAAACGTAACTCTTGCGATTATCTCAAATAGTTTTGACGCGAACCTGCCAGAACCTGGCCAACCGACAAACGAAGCCATAGATGTGGTGAACGGAGATCTGCCGGGTATAGCAGGTATGGGTAACCCCAATGGGTATGACACGCCCGTTAATGTCATTAAAGATTATCCATATACCTTTAGTCAAATCTCTGACGAGGGCAGGGCTATGGGTCAAATAGCACATGATATTGCACCAGGCGCCAGTCTGGCATTCAGTACCGGAGTATTATCGCCCAGGGATTTTGAATTGGCTGTACAAAATTTAAGTATAGCTGGAGCTGATATTATGTGTGATGATATTACTTTTCCCGGCGAACCGATGTTTGGCCTAAGCAATATTGGCCGGGCTATCCAGAATTTTACCGCTTTTGGTGAGAACTATTATTTCACTTCCATCGGGAATTTTTCTAACAACGCCTACCAGGCCATATTTCAAGCTTCCGTTAGCACAGACATACCAGATTTTGTTACAGATCCCAATGCTGTAGCGCATGTCTTTGGAACCAATTCGGATGGTTCTGAAGATATTTATCAAAGATTCAGGGTAAAAGCTGGTGAAACCTACATGATTGTTACACAATGGTCTGAACCCTTTGCTTCACAGGACAACAGCCTGGGCGCAAACACCGACGTGGATTTTTGGGTAGTAGACGATCAGAAACGACTACTTGTAGGAAATAATTACTTTAATAACACAAAAGATGCTATTGAGTATAGTACTTTTAGGGCAACTGCAGATGGGGAGGCTAATTTCCTGATCACCAGTGCCAATGGAGACCCGGGACCCCTACCCTTCAGGTATATCATTTTTGTAGCGAATGGACTCCAGGTATTAGAGTATTTTGATGGGGCTCCCACTATAAGTGGACATGCCATGACTCCGGAAGCATTTGCGATAGGTGCGGTAGACTTTCGAAAGGCTTCAAATCCTGAGCCTCAGGATTTTTCTTCCTATGCCGGAACCCTTCCGGATGGAACCGCACCACAAGCTACCTTGGCATCTTATGATGGTGTAAATACCAATGTTCTTACCATAGGTCAGGATGAAGTAGCAGGCATACCGGTTGATGGAGATGAGTTTAAGAATTTCTTTGGTACTTCTGCTTCAGTAGTACACGCGGCAGCAGCCTTCGCTTTAATGAAATCTGCATTACCTTCCTGGTATGGAACCGAAGTTGTTGACATACTTCAGCTCTTTAAGGAGACGGCAATCCCAGCAGGTGATTCAGTCCAGGTTGGAGCCGGGGTCATTAACGCCGCTAAAGCTTTTAATCAAATTGCAACACAAACGGGAGTTATAACAGGATTTGCAACAGAATTTGCTTCAGGAGGGGAGGGAGTAATCAGTGCAGATACTTTATTCCTTACCTTAAATGGGGCATATTTCCCGGAAGCACCCAAAGTGCTCTATGGAGACGAGGTGGAATTAGACATTATCTCAGTAAATGAAAATGAAATAGTTGCCCTGGTAGGTCCGTTTACCGGAAATAAACCGGTAACCGTCTTTACAAATTCTACGGTACCACTTGGAACAGATGGAGGTAAATCAAATCCCATCTATTTACTTGACGAAGGGATATTAGCCATCAATGTGATAGCCAATGATACGAATATTGAATATGGGCAAGACTATGAGTTTGGTTATACGATGGAGGGACTTCCGGAAGATATTGAAATTGGAGTGGATCTGCCAAATATCATATTTACAACAGCGGCCGTTCCACCTTATCCAAAAGTGGCTAACTACCGTATTTTCCCGGAATTTGACCTTGAAAATGCCACAGAAGATCAAATAGCTGCTTTGGAAGACTTTGTGGTTAATTTTATAAGCGGGTCTTTCACCGTCACTAAAAAGGACCTCTTAATTGTTCCGGAGCCAGTGGTTACAACATATGGGGAAGCCATAATCCTGGATTTGAATT
>JAHEGY010000005.1 GCA_024644875.1 Cyclobacteriaceae bacterium | reverse complement strand
CAGGGCTACAAGACCAATGGCTAATCCCCAGGTGATCTTCTCCAAAAGATCTGTTGTTCTTTTTACACCCATCAATTGGGAAGATCCTGAACCTCCGAACTGGCTGGATAATCCGCCTCCTTTAGAATTCTGTGCTAGTACTACCAGAACAAGTAAAATGGCAGTGATTGTAATGAGTGTGACGATTAATGCAAGCATCTTATTTCTTCAGTTTCTTCTTCAACTCTTCAATTTGAGTTGCAAAGTAAGCCTTTTTTTGTGGAAACTTCCAAATTAATTTCTTGTAAATATCAATTGCCTTTTCATGCTTGCCCTGTTTGATCATTATGCAGGCGAGGTTTTCTGAAATGATATCATCCCTGAATTTTACACTGTGCGCGCTGAGATCTTTCTTTTCGGCCAGTTCTTTGGAGGAACGAACATTCTTCATTTGAGGATCGGATTGGATGAATTTTTCAATCAGTTTCTCCTGTTCCTCCTTTTTCAGTTTCTTCTTTGGGGTAGGATTAGATTCTTCCAGCCTGGTCAGGAAGTCTTTGATCACAAGCGGATCTTCTTCTTCATAATCAGGATAATCCTTGTTTTCAGGAACATCCATGGGCTGAGAAACCTTGGGGTCGATTTTTTCTGACTTAATGGTTTTATCACCTGAACCTTTCTTTTTGTCTTTTTTACCTGCTTTTTGTTTGCTTTTTTCTTTTTTCGAGGATTTTTCCGGTTTAGAATCCCCAGGGCTGCTTTTATCTGAGGAACCTATGTTTAGCAGGTTAAGCAGTGAGGCTTTATGCTTCTTCAGTTCGGAAATGTTATCCATGATTTCCTTGCTTAAGGAAGAGGATTTGCCTTTAAGTTTTTGCTCGGGATCTTCAGTAGGAGTTTCCTCCTTTTTCTCAGAATCTTCTTCACTTACTTCCTGTTCTGCTACCTTCTCGTCAGCGGCAGGCTCTTGTTCTATTTCCTTCTCCTTGGCGGCAGGCACATTCCCTTTGGCGGCAGGTTCATGATCCTTATCCTGCTCAGTGTCAGTTTTAGATTCTTTCTGCTTTTCCTCGGTGGAAGTTTCGTGTGCTTTCTCCTGATCCTTGGCGGCAGGCTCATATTCTATCTTTTGCTTGTCAGCTGCAGGCTCATACTCTTTCTCCTGCTCTTCTATGACAGCTTCCTGTTTTTCCTCCTGTTCCCCGCTTGACTGCTCTTCCTGTTTTTCCAGGGATTGAACATCCCCATCAGATGATTCGACCGCGCCGGTTTCAATTTGTGCATCCGACTCCCATTTTTCATCAGTCATGGTTTCTGCATCCTGCAGCTCTACCTTATCTGTGACCGCTCCTACATCCTGATCCCCTTCCTTTCTGGCTGGTTCAGCAACCTCTTCTTTAGATAATACTTCTGGATCTTTCTTAAGTCTTTCCTTATCCCTTGTTTTATCCTTTTTATTGGGATCATCGACAGATTTGTCTGCTTTTTTCTCTTTTGTAGTTTTTTCCTGAACCAGTGTGTCCTCAGAAGCGGCTTTTGGGAATTTATCCTTTGTAATAAAATCTTTCAATATGGACCGGTCAGCTATATAAATTGCCGCTTTAGTCAGACTTTTAGCTTTATCTTTTTTATTGTGCAAATGATCCAGTCTTGCCTGTAAAACTTTCAAAAATGGGCTGTAGGAATATTCTTCAGAATAAGTTTTTATCTGTTTAACTTCCTTATCCGTAGCTATCCCGGGATCCTTAATAATTTCTGCAAGTCTCTTGTTATTCAATTGCGCCACTTTTAAAAATGAATTCGAATATTAATAAATTTATTACCAATTCGCCACCGATGCATTAAAAATATCCACATATAATTGTTCAAATATCTCCTCAACCAGAGCCGGTTCTATAGCGGAAATTGAAGTAGTGCTTGGATCGTAATCTGCATAAAATGAAAATTGCTGGTCAAAATCAAAGGTATCGTCATCGGTATTAATATACTCAACGCGTATACTGATGGTTAATCTCTGCAATCCGGCATTATCAGGTGCGTTTTCATTGATCCCTACTGTTGGGGCGATCGGCCTGTACCTAAAAGATGCAATATTGCCACTGAACTGAAGATCCCCATTCCCGGAGTTGTCTATCCCCAGATTAGTATTGTTCTGGAAATATTCTTTCAAACCTTCAGTGAATTGCTGGCTAAGATAAGGAGGACCGTCACCCGCTTCATTATAAAAGAAATCAATGGAAACCGTTTCGATGTCCGGTGAAATGCTGGCACCGGAAAAAGAATAAATTCCACATTTGTATAAAATGGCTGTCAAGGCCACCATTAAAAATGCAATATGTTTATTCCTCAATTTCAAATTGTTTGATTTTACGATAAAGCGTCCTCTCAGATATCCCCAGATCTTTTGCTGCGTACTTTCTTTTATTATTATTCTTTTTTAAGGCTTTTATGATCAGCTCCTTTTCTTTCTCCTCTAAAGATAATGATTCTTCAGATTCTGTCTCATGCGAAATATCTTCAATATTAGAATAAACGAAATCTTTCGATGGATCAGTATTTGGTTTGATCAGTAATGCTGTAGTTTTTTCTTCCAGTTCCTTTTCCGGTTTTTTCTCAAGGCTGTCAATAATACTGCTGGACTCTCTGAGTGCTTCTGCATCAAATTCCTCATCGCCAATAATTACATTGACGAGTCTCTTGAGTTCTGTAACATCCCTTCTCATTTCAAAAAGAATCTTATATAATAATTCTCTTTCTGAAACTCCCTCATTATTTTTATTTTTATACAATGCCGGGATCAGATTCTCTTCCCGTGGAAGATATTTTAACAAGATCTCAGTATTTATATTCCGATTAGTTTCAAGAATTGAAATTTGTTCTACCAGGTTTTTCAACTGACGAATATTGCCCGGGAATCGGTAATTAAGAAGTGTTTCTTTCCCATCATCCGCGAGCATAATCGGTTTGGTCCGGTATTTCTCGGAGAAATCAGAGGCAAATTTTCTGAACAATAGAACGATGTCTTCCCCGCGTTCGCGGAGTGGGGGTACAAATATTGGGACTGTATTCAGCCTGTAGAATAAATCCTCACGAAAATCCCCGTTCTCTACGGCCTTCTGTAAATTGATGTTCGTTGCAGCCAAAACCCTTACATCTGCTTTCTGAACTTTTGATGATCCCACTTTAATGAATTCTCCATATTCGAGGACTCTCAGTAAGCGGGCCTGTGTATTTTGGGGCATTTCTCCGATTTCGTCCAGAAATATTGTTCCGCCGTTTGTTACTTCGAAATATCCTTTACGTGCTTCATGAGCACCCGTAAAGGACCCTTTTTCATGGCCGAATAATTCAGAATCAATGGTTCCCTCAGGTATGGCACCACAATTGATGGCGATGAACTGCCCGTGTTTTCTAGGACTTTGCTGGTGAATGATCTTGCTGAAAGATTCCTTTCCCGTTCCACTTTCACCACTGATCAGCACCGTCATATCTGTCGGAGCTACTTGTATTGCCACTCGAATAGCGTTATTAAGCAATGGAGAATTGCCATTTATCCCATATCGCTGTTTTATACTTAATAAATCTTCGTCTCTCAAAGTATTTTCTTTACGATTTAACTACCTCACCAAGCAAAGTTGCCGAGGTACATTCATTTATTTTTACATGTACATACTGCCCTTTATGATAATCTCCAGCCAGGAATACCACCACTTTATTCGTGCTGGTCCTTCCCTGTAAATGTTCTTTCGAGCGCTTGGAATAACCTTCAATAAGAACCTTATGCACTTTATTAATATCCTCTGTATTGCGTTCCATGGAATGTCTGCTCTGAAGGTCTATAATTTCCTGGAGCCTTCGCTTTTTGATTTCCAAGGGTACGTCGTCCTTGAATTTTTTAGAGGCCGGGGTGCCTGGCCTTTCAGAATAGGCAAACATATAACTGAAATCAAATTTCACGGATTCCATTAAAGAAAGTGTGTCATTATGCTCATCCTCAGTTTCAGAACAGAAACCTGTAATCCAATCTGATGAAATGCCACAGTCAGCTCCAACAATCCTTCTGATGGAAGCGATCTTATCAAGATACCATTCCCGGGTATAGGTTCTATTCATCAAATCCAAAACTCTTGTATTCCCGCTCTGAGCAGGCAGATGTATGTAATTGCAGATATTCTCATATCTGGCCATTGTGTTTAGTACCTCATCGGTTATGTCTTTTGGATGAGAAGTTGAGAACCTCACCCTGAGTTCGGAATCAATATTAGCAACCATTTCCAATAGCTGGGCAAAATCAACATACGCATCAATCTCCTGGCTTCTGTCCAGCCTGCTCTTATTATTTTCTGCTTCTGACCATTTATAAGAATCCACGTTCTGGCCAAGCAGGGTCACTTCACGATAGCCCCTCTCGAATAAATTCCTGGCTTCATTAACGATGGAATAAGGATCCCTGCTTCTTTCCCTTCCTCTTGTAAAGGGGACCACACAGAAAGAACACATGTTGTCGCATCCCCTCATGATAGATATGAATGCAGTAACACCATTTGAGTTCAAACGAACAGGCGAAATGTCAGCATAGGTTTCTTCTCTGGACAGGAATGTGTTGACTGCTTTCTGGCCATCATCGACTTTTCTGACAAGGTTAGGCAAATCCCTGTAAGCATCAGGTCCAACCACCAGGTCCACAATTTTTTCCTCATCAAGCAACTTGTTTTTAAGCCGTTCAGCCATGCATCCCAGTATGCCTACCATCAATTCAGGTTTTTCCTTCTTAATGCCATTAAATTGCTTTAATCTTTTTCTTATGGTTTGTTCGGCCTTCTCCCGGATTGAACATGTATTTATAAAGATCACATCAGCTGATTCAAATTGAGCGGTTGTGTCAAACCCATCTTTTTTCATAATTGAGCTTACAATCTCACTATCAGAAAAATTCATCTGACATCCATAGCTTTCAATATACAGTTTTCTGTCATTACCAGTCGCTTCCTCACGTGTAACCTGCATTGTTTCACGGGAGCCAACATTCTGCTCTTCTTTTACTGTATCCCAATTGAATTTAATCATTTATCGGATTCTTCTTTTTATGCAAATGCAAAGATATACAATATCTGAATAATTATGCCATTTTGTCAGTATGTAATGGACATGATTTGCGATATGATTTCTTTAATGTTATATTGATCCAGATAAATATGACTAAATGGTAAATTCTTGTTATAAAATATGAATATTACAGATATATCGGGCACATTTACACTGAATAATGGCGTTAAAATGCCTTACCTGGGCCTTGGTGTATATGACTGCAAAGATGGTAAAGAAGTGTTTAATAGTGTAACATGGGCGCTTGACGCTGGGTACAGGCACATCGATACAGCTACACTGTACAAAAATGAAACCGGAGTAGGAGAAGCGGTAAGGGCATATGATATTGCGCGAGAGGAGATATTTGTTGTGAGCAAGGTCTGGAACACCGACCAGGGATATGAAAAAACGTTAAAGGCCTTTGAAACAAGTATGGGTAAGCTTAAACTCGATTATCTGGACCTTTATCTGATACACTATCCGGTTAAGGGTAAATTTCCGGATACCTGGAAAGCGATAGAAAAATTGTACCTTGAAGGCCGGATAAGGGCAATAGGCGTCAGTAATTTTCCTGAACGGCATATCAGGGAATTACTAAAGACTGCCGAAATAGTTCCCATGGTGAATCAGATGGAGTTTCATCCTTACATAATCCAGCAGGACCTTATTGATTACTGTCGGGAGTTAAGTATACAATATGAGGGTTGGTCACCCTTTATGAGGGGTAAGATATTTCAAATTGATCTGTTCAGGGAGCTCTCTGAACGGTACCAGAAATCTATAGCTCAAATCGCTTTAAGGTGGAGCCTGCAGAAAGGTGTGATAGCTATTCCGAAATCTTCCCGAAAGGATAGAATCATATCCAATGCGGATATATTCGATTTTGAGATATCAATTGATGATATGAATCTCATCAATAAACTGGATAGAAACCAGGCTGTCGTGGGATTGCATCCTGATAGTTTTGAATTGTGAAAACGTAATGGCGTAAACACTTCGCAACTATTATTGTTCTTATACAACAGAATACTCAGAAAAAATTAAGGGATTAAAATTCCCTGGCATAATTATACTTAATTGATCATGGCAAATTATTTTATTATTGGAGGATCGTCAGGTATCGGAAGACATTTATCTGTCAGGCTGGCGGAATCAGGACATCATGTTTATGCTACTTATAATGAGCACAGACCTGAACGTGATATCCCCGATTTGACTTACGAAAAGTGTAATGTTTTAGAAGATGAAATCGATATCGGATTCCTCCCCGAAACTGTCGAGGGTCTTGTATACTGCCCGGGAAGTATAAACCTTAGACCATTTATCAGAATGAAGCCCGGTGAATTTATCAAAGACTTTGAACTTCAATTGGTTGGGGCAGTTAAAATGATTAAAGCCGCTTTTCCAAAACTCAAAGCGTCAGGTAATGCATCCATTGTATTATTCTCGACAGTTGCAGTGCAGATGGGTTTTCCCTTTCACACGCAGGTAGCTGCTTCAAAAGGCGCAATTGAAGGTTTCAGCAAAGCGCTAGCCGCCGAATTTGCACCACGGATCCGCGTAAATTGTGTTGCTCCCTCCCTGACGGATACACCCATGGCAGCCCATTTATTAACCAGTGAGGATAAACGGAAGGCTAATGCAGAAAGGCATCCACTAAAGAAAATCGGTAAACCTGAAGATATAGCTAATATGATAGAATTCTTACTATCCGAAAAATCAGGATGGATAACAGGGCAAGTTTTTCATGTGGATGGAGGTATGTCTGCGATAAAAATCTAAGGATGAAAATTCTGTTAACAGGGGCAACCGGATACATAGGCAAGAGATTACTAACCACTCTATTGAAAAATGGGCATGAGGTGGTTTGTTGTGTCAGAGATAAGCAGCGATTCGACCATAAGAAATATGGCACCAAACTCATAAGCGTAATTGAAGTGAACTTTCTTCGCAAAGAAACGCTTGACAGGATCCCCGATGACATCGATGCAGCCTATTATCTTATTCACTCTATGTCAACTACTACAGGTGACTTTCAGATCATGGAAGAGAATTCAGCCAGGAACTTCCGGGATAGGATATCTAAAACAGAGGCATCACAGGTCATATATCTTAGCGGTATAGTCAATGAAGAAGATTTGTCCCGGCATTTAAGTTCCAGGAAAAGTGTAGAGGATATTCTTTTTTCAGGCAGCTATCATTTAACAACGCTTAGGGCTGGGATCATTGTTGGTTCCGGCAGCGCCTCATTTGAAATAATACGTGATCTGATAGAAAAATTGCCGATAATGGTCACGCCCAAATGGCTGAACACCAGATCACAACCTATTTCGGTAAGAAATGTTATTGAGTTTCTGAAAGGTGTTTTGCTCCTGGAGGAAACATATGATAAAAATTATGACATTGGAGGTCCGGAAGTTCTGACATATAAAGAAATGCTTCTGAAATTTGCGAAGGTGCGTAAATTAAAGCGGAAAATTTTGACTATCCCGGTGTTAACTCCCAGACTTTCTTCATACTGGCTATATTTTGTAACCTCTACTTCCTATAAATTGGCCATTAACCTTGTTAACAGCATGAAAATTGAAGTTGTATGCAGGGAGAATAACCTGGCCGAAATACTGAATATAAAACTGATCCCCTATGAAGAAGCGGTCGCACTGGCCTTTGATAAAATAAAACATCATGACGTTTCATCAAGCTGGACCGATGCCTTATCAAGTTCAGATCTGGAGGAAAGTATTTCTAACCTGGTTTCTGTCCCAACTTATGGTTGCTATATTGACCACAAAAAGGAAGACGTGAGAGATGAAGTGGAAATTACTGAACGTATCTGGACTATTGGAGGTGATAATGGGTGGTATTTCGCTAACTGGTTGTGGCGCTTCCGTGGATTTCTGGATAAATTGTTTGGTGGGGTTGGAATACGACGGGGAAGGAAAAATCCAGATGATATTGAAGCCGGAGATGCTCTTGATTTCTGGCGGGTTCTGTATGCCAGCAAAGAGGAAAAACGGCTTCTGCTATATGCTGAGATGCGGCTGCCCGGCGAGGCATGGCTTGAATTTCAAATAAGGAACAATACACTCTACCAAACGGCTACTTACAGACCTTTAGGAATATGGGGAAGGATTTATTGGTATATTCTTTTGCCATTTCATTATATTGTTTTCAGAGGTATGATCAGAAATATAGCAACTTGATTATGGGTTTTTATCAATTCTTCACCACTCAAAAGATCCCGTCAAATCTCGATACGGTCTGGGGATTCATTTCTTCACCATCAAATTTGAAGAAAATTACTCCGGATCATATGGGATTTGATATTATTACACCCGAGCTTCCTGACAAAATGTATCCGGGTATGATTATAGCGTATAAGGTTAGTCCTATTTTGGGTATAAAAATGACCTGGGTTACAGAGATTACTCATGTCCGTGAAAGAGAATTCTTTGTAGACGAACAGCGCGTTGGGCCATACAGTATCTGGCACCATGAGCACCATGTTAAATCCATTGACGGGGGTGTTCTAATGACAGATATCGTATCCTACAAACCACCATTTGGCATATTAGGTACAATTGCTAATGAATTGTTTATTCGGAAGCAGCTAAAAAGCATATTTGATTACCGCGAGAAAGCGGTAAATGACATATTCGGTAGTTTTAAGGATTAGAGGCTTGATCTGCTGCTACCATATGTTACGTATCCCTAATCAGCGAGCAGGCCTAATGCAAAATTCGCAGCTAACTTGGCTTTTCGATTTTTGGCAATCAGTTCTATAAGCTTAAGTTGGGCCTGAATATATCCGGTCTCCCTGGAATTTACCATAAACAGGGAACTCTCGCCGGCATTAAACATTTTGCGTTCACCATCCAAAAGGCCATAATAATCTCTTACCGTTTGATTGTACAGATTAATTTGTTCGATGGTAGTATTCCAAAGGTTCAAGGCCATATTTGTTTTTGTTTCGATTCCGGCCTGCTTGGTTTTTAATTCGAATTCAGCATCTTGTATCTTAAGGTCAGCCAATTTAACATTTCCCCTTTCTTTTCTTAGGAAGACCGGAAAACTAAATTCAAGACCCCAGGTATAATTATTGGTATTATATGAGGCAAATGGATTCCCATTTACGGGTTTTGATAAAGCATTGTATTTCAAATTAACCACAGGTTTAAGTTGCTCTTTCTTCAATCTTTTATCAATTTCCATTTGTTCGACCTTAAACTGGTATTGCTGAAGTTCCGGGTGATTTGCAATAAATGTGTCGAGTTCACTTAACAAACCACCTTCTAATGAATAATCGGTTATGCTGTCCTTTGAGACAGGTATTGTTCCCTCGGAGGTTTCCAGAGGAACTATACCGTCAACCCATAAATACAGTGAAAGCATCTCGGTTGTGTTTTCAAAATCCAACCTTGCTTGCTGCAGGCTCAATGCCCTGTTCTGAAGTTGAATCCCTGCCTCCAGGGTGTCAATGGGGGGCAAGTCACCCAGGGCGGCACCTCTTTTTACAGCCAGGTACCTGTCTTCAGCCAATTCATACGCTTCTTCAAATACCAGCAATTTGCCATGTGCAATAAACCATTCCCAATATGCCTTGCCTGATTCGTATAGCAAATCGTTCAGCATGATCAGCTGTTCCAGTGCACTGATCTCCTGAAAATTCTTTGCTTTCTGTAATTCGGCCCTTCGTTTGTCGATAAATAGTCCCTGTCCTACAGGTATAGAGATCCCGGCGTACATAAGCCCATCCGTAGGTGTGGTATTTTCCGGGTTCAGATATAATCCCTGGTTTTGTTCGTACCCTGCCTGTATTTCAATCCCCATCCAGGTCGGGATCTTTAATCCGGCATTGACAAGGCTGTAATACTGACTACCTTCATAGTATTTTTGACCGATGTCCGTAATTAATTCAGGATCAAAACCACCCCTGGAAGATTGCAAGCCGGCGTCCCCTTTTCTTATTTGCAGCTCAGCCTGTTTGGATACCGGATGGTGTGTTTTTACAATATCCATATAGGTATCAAAGGACAATACAAGCGTGCTGTCATTAGAGGAATGGGCTGTCTGGATCCCAAGTATGATCATGAAGAATATGTATGATATTTTTTGCATCTTCTATTTTTTCTATTATCCTTTTTCGAAGCTGTTTTAACCGTTTTAATTATTTTTTGTTATTATTTACATTTAGATCCGCTTTATAATAGTCAGGGGGGAAGCCGTTGATCTTCCGCCAAAGCTCATACCAGATCGGAACGTCTTTTAATAAAACAATATTCGTCGTCCCAGCACCAACCCTGAGTGCCGAGGGCCATGGATGGTCATCCTGCTCAGCGGCTACCAGTACTCGATACATGCCGTTCTCACTTATGAAATTATCAATGGCAAAAATACTTCCTCCATAGGTGCCATAACTGGTATTTGGCCATCCGGAGAAAACTATAGCAGGCCAGCCATCAAATTGTATACGGACATGCTGACCCTTATCCAACAAGGGAAGGTCAAGGGGTTTAACATACATCTCCACAGCAAGATCATAATTTGCAGGCATTATGCTCACAATTGATTCTCCTGATTTGATCATCTCACCCAATCCGGATTGAATGGCCTTGGTGATGTAACCATCCTGTGGTGCCGTGATATAATACATACCTATACGCATTGAATAATTCATATATTGGTTCTGTAACTTTGTAACAACGGCCTCTGCGTCATACATATTCGATAAGGCTGTGAACTTCTCAGATTCTGCCTTTGCTACATCATCCCGGTACTGGGCCTGAATAGAGGTTAATTCTACCTGAGTATTAATCACTTCATTCTGGCTGGTAAGGAGTTTATTTTCATATGATATCATCTCTGCCTGGGCCTTTTGCATGGTCAATTTCCTTTTTTCAAGATCGGTAAGCGATTTCAAACCTTCATTGTACAATTGTTGCATACGATTCAACTGTTCTACAGCTATTTGATAGTTAATAATAGCGGCTTTATAATCAATGCTGTCACTGATCACTTTTAATTCAGCCTGCTTTTGCTTGTTCTGTGCTTGTTGAAGCTTCAAACGACCGGTTTGTGCCAATGCATCTATCTGGTTATTCAATGCCTTCACTTTTTCCATGTAGGAATTGACCGACATTTCTTTTGACTCCAACTGCTCTTCAGTACGACGCAGGAGATTGGGGTCAAAATACTCATCCTTAATTTCAGAGATAAATAATATGGTATCCCCTTTACCGACATAATCCCCTTCCTGAACAAACCATTTTTCTATTCTTCCGTCTATGATGGAATGAATGGTCTGGGGACGCTGATCTGGCCTGAGCGTGGTTACATTTCCACGTGACAGGATGTTTTGAGTCCAGGGGATGAACATTATGATCAAGACTAAAAGAAATGTGACGATCAGTAAACGGATCAGAACTCTCCCGGACTTCCGGCTTTCTACCTCATCTAATGCTGAAAACCTGGATTTATTGATTCTGGAACTTACACTGTTTGAAGAAATATTAAGCATGATCAATTCCTCCTGTTTTATTTACTGCTGAATTTTCTGTTTCTATCCGGTCTATTTGCCCATCTTTCATATAGACAACTTTATCAGATCGCATTGCGAGATACGGATCAGTTGAAATAGCCACCAAAGTCCATTGATTTTCCGGTGATGTGATAAAGTCAATAATTTTTATTTTTTCCTTTTCATCTATGTATTTCAATGTATCCTCCAAAAGGAGAAGTTTGGGATGGCCGGAAATACTTCGGGCTAAAAGAAGTTTTTGTACGATACTTCGGGGCAGATTTTTGCCCACTGGATTGATCTTTGTATCAAATCCATTAGCCAATTCTTTAATGAATTGAGTTAATCCCAAATGATCTACTGCCCACTTAACATCGTCAAAACTTACCGATTCCCTACCAATTACGATATTTTCCAGTACTGTACCTTCAAAGAGTTCTTCCTGGCTAAGTGAATCCCCAATAACAGTTCTTACTGAGGCTAGATTTAAATTACCTTTTGGAAGACCATTGTATGAAATGATCCCACCCTGTATATCATATAACCCTGCAATTATTGCCAGGAGCGTACTTTTTCCGGATCCATTTTCCCCTGAGATCATTATCTTCTCACCATCCTGAAGTGAAAGACTAAGATCGTTTAATGTTTTTTGTTTATTACCCGGATAAGTAAAATCCACATTTTCCAGATCTACATTGATGCCGCATGTTGTACAGTTCTCGGAAAGGTCTATGCCCTGGCCTTCCTCGGGTTCAAGTTCCATGTCCGTAACCTGACCGATTTTCTCCAGTGCAGTTAAAACATCATATATGGTTTCAAAATTCAATATTAATTTTTCGACTGAGGCAATAACTAAAAGTATAATGATCTCCGCTGCAATAAACTGCCCAATATTCATTAGCTGCTCCATGACCAGGATGCCGCCTATTGCCAATAATCCGGTAGCTACCAGAACCTTGAAAACAACCAGTAATGAGTATTGCTGAATAAGTATGCGAAAGTGACTTTCCCTTGAGGCAAGATAACTGGCTACGTGCCTGTCTGTCCTTTCAAGAGGCAGGTCTGTATTTCCATTCAGTTTAAATGTGGTAGCTGTTCTTGCCAGTTCTTCCAGCCAGTAGGCTACTTTATATTTATTTTTAGATTCCTCGAGACTCGTGTTTAGCCCTCTGGCTGAGGTAAATCTGAAAATGGCATACAGAAGCGCAACCAGTATCAAACTGAAGAAAATGAAGAACGGATGATAAAATGATAAGAGAACAAGACCGAAAATGACCTGAAGACTTGCAACAGAAAAATCTATAAGGATCTTGGACAAACCTTTCTGAACAGAAATAGTATCAAAGAACCGGTTTATCAATTCTGGTGCATAGTGATTGTATAAAGCTTCCATGCGAATTCTTGGTATCCTGTAGGCAAATTCAAATGCAGCCCTTGAAAAAATTTTCTGCTGAAGGTTCTCCGTAATACGTAGTTGAAATATCTGTAGAATGCCGGTCGCAGCGACACCGAGTACGACAAATACCACCAATACGATCCAGGAAGTGCTGATCTGACCACCCTGTATCAGATTCACTATTGCCTGTATACCAAGAGGTAAAGAAAGACTCACCAATCCGCTGAATATAGCATATATATATACATTCTGGATCTCACTTTGATCGGGCTTAAGAAGTCGCCAGAATCTTTGTACAGGTGTTAAGAGTATATTATTTTCCATTTTTTTTTACTTGTTCTATCTATTGAGGCATTTAAGTTTATTTATTAAATTAATTTAAGTTAACGAAAACTAAAGCTTGACAGCACTATATGGGCTTGTTAACAAGATACTATGTTTTCTGTTCTGGAGGTTTGTATGGCAGGTCTTCTTTTATTGCTCTAAAGACCATCTCAGTATAAAATTTAGTAACAGCATCTCCATCCTTGATCTCATCAGTTAACTTTGGAAGGTGTTCAGCAAAATAGCGCTGATGATGCGCACCTTCAATAACTGTTGAGATTAGCATATGAGGATACATGTAACGAGGATTGATTTCCAGGATTATATCACTCACCCTTTTAACAATTCTCTTATATCCGCTAAAACATCCTTCCTTATTTTCCTGGTCAACTTCTTTGGTAAAGTATGCTTTAGATGATTCGGATATTACTATCCGGTATAGTTTTATTTGATCTATATGTGGGGAATTTCCCATTTCATCCACATCTTCAGTAAGTAAATGGATAGCTCTTGTGATCCTGTTTTCCGGGGAAAGAATATTGGCCAGCGCAAAAACCAGCCGGTATTCCATCCATCCCCAATACCATATTGTTAAGAAGAGCAGGAACTTATGCTTGCTTTCAAAATACCTGTAAATCGAAGCTTCGGTAGAATTGATTTTTTTTGCCAACTTGTTAAATGTAAATGCTTCAAAACCAGTTTCATCCATTAGTTCAATACCCCCCTGAATGATCTTTTTCCCGAGATCACTCGATTCCGGATTTTTCAGGAATATATTGTCATTTACCTGTATACTTAAATTTGATAAAAGCTCTTGCATTTTGATAATATTAATTACAATAATAATAGTAACGCTATTAATATTGTAAATGTTTCAACTATTTTTGTTTTTTTAAGCTTCATGTCTGTAGAGGATTCACAAAATCCCGAATTATAAATTCATGAAACATGCTGAATTTTTTAAGATTCAGGATCTTATGACAGCCTGATCAATAAATAAAAAGCTTATAGTTTGACTATCTTGAATTGATAATTTGCTGGCGAACATTACATATGTTTATAAAAAAGTCAATGTAACGCCCTGATAAGCAAATGAATTTATTATCTTATGGAAGGATTTTCATTTTTTACTATTTAAAAATTCCAATCATGAAGAAGAATCATTTTTTATATACAGAAGACTCCTTCAGCACACATCGAAGAAACTTCATAAAACAAAGTATGTTACTGGGATCTTCAATCCTGATATATGGAGCATGTGAACAGGAAAAAGAAGAATTGCCTCTCTTTGCCGGTCAGGAAATGCCCCAGGAAAGTTTTCTTGGTGGATTGAAAAAGGTCGATGGACCGGATTATTTAAAAAATGCCTCATGGTATGAAGGCGAAAAAATGGGTGATGGCATTTCCTTCAGTTTTCCGGTCGGATGCCTGAGTGGTCAGAAGTACATAACAGCGGATATGCTGGCCTATGGCACACATATGATCAAATTCAGGATTGTTTTAAAGGAAGGAGTAGATGGCCCGGCATTTGGATTTACTTTCGGTGTGCTCAATCAGTGTTCTCTCAGGATACGGTTACCGCTAAGTCTGGTTGATCAGAACCGATGGGGAATTGACCGGGAAGGAGCATTTTTGAAACCAAGATGCAGTGGTGACCGGGTTGACCTTGAAAAAGTAGATAGAATGAGTCTGGTTATATCAAGAAAAAGTTCGCAAATATCCAGATTCTGCCTAACACCATTTCAATATACCGCAGATGAAGTTCCGCTAATAGACCACCCGAAATTGCCTAAAGGGAAACTGATCGATGAAATAGGCCAGAGCACGATACATGAATGGCAGGGTAAGACCAAAGATCCAGAGACTATGAAGTCCAATCTACGGTCAAGATTAGAAAAGGCCAATCATACATGGCCGGAGCATATGTCGAAGTGGGGTGGCTGGATAGACAAACAACTGGATGAAGGTACAGGTTATTTCAGAGTACACAAAGATGAAGACCGGTGGTGGTTAATCGATCCTGATGGTTATTACTTCTGGTCTGCTGGAATTGACTGTATACGGGTGGATACCACCGCGGATTATTATTTACTGGAAGATGCACTTACCTGGGTGCCATCAAAGGAAGGGGAGTATAAGGATATGTTCAGCATGAGGGGAAGCCATCCCCACATAAATTATCTGGCAGCCAACTTTATTAAAACGTTTGGAGCGGATGGCTGGAGAAGCACATGGGCAAAAATAGCGCTTGATGAGTTAACAAGATTGAGGTGTAATACAGTTGGGAATTGGTCAGAATGGGAATATGCCAGTAAAGCTGGCTTCCCTTATGTAAGGCCGATGAGTTTTAAACCTACCCGTGTATCTCTGCTGTACAGGGATTTTCCGGATGTTTATGATGCAGCCTTTGAAGAGGATGCAATGGATTATGCCCAGGTATTAAAGGAAACACGAAATGATCCGGCCCTGATCGGATATTTTATGATGAATGAACCTACATGGGCTTTTTCTTCAGAATTGCCGGCAGTAGGTATGCTTTACAATACTGATTCCTGCCAAACAAGGTTGGCATTAAGGAAATACCTGACAAAACGATACAGGACAAATGAGGAACTTGCCTCTGCCTGGGAAATGAACGTTAGCCTTGATGCTATCGAGAAAGGAAAATGGACCCAGCGGTTTACAAAAAATGCTCTGGCCGACCTGGAGTCCTTCAGTCAGATTATGGTAGAAAAATATTTCACGGCATTATCCAGGGCTTGCCGTGAAGCCGATCCGAATCATCTGAACCTGGGGATCAGGTACGCGGGTGTCCCTCCCAAATGGGCGGTTAAAGGAATGCAATCCTTTGATGTATTTAGTATGAACTGCTATATGGACAAAGTGCCCAGGGACCAGACGGAGGAGATCCATAACCTGCTTAATATGCCGGTTATAATCGGAGAATGGCATTTTGGAGCATTGGATGTGGGTTTGCCTTCTTCTGGTATAGGTCACGTCAAATCTCAAACAGATCGGGGAAAAGCTTACAGGGTATATATCGAAGATGCCGCTGCTAATCCCTACTGCATAGGTACACATTGGTTTACTTTATATGATCAGTCAGCCCTGGGCAGGTTTGATGGTGAAAACTATAATATTGGATTTCTGGATGTATGTAACCGGCCTCATACGGCCATCTGCAATGCAGCTATTATGAGCCATGAGGATATATATGAAATAGCCTCAGGTGCCATCGCACCCTATAGTGATGCACCGGAATATCTACCAAAGTTGTTTTAGCTCGCTGGCAGGGATATCTCGATGTTTTCTATGCCTATGACTTTAATCAACCGGAATCAAAAGGAAGTTCCTCATACAGGAACTGGCATGTTGTGACCCTGATCCTTCGCTATGAAATATCAAAGAAATGGGCCATGGCCTTCCGTGGTGAGAGTTACGTGGATAAAAATGGTGTGATGATTGAATTAGATACACCAAATGGCTTTAACACTTCAGGATTGTCATTAAATGGAGATTTCAAGCCAATTCCTAACCCGGCATGTAGAATGGAAATCAGATGGTTGAATAGTGTAGATGAGGTATTTGTAAAAAATAATGATTTTACGAAAAACAACCTTTTTATAGTAAGCTCAATAGCCTATAAACTGCGAAAATAAATAAAATAAAATCAGGGATTCATGGGAAAATGCAATATATGAATGTCAGGATATGGAAGGTGGCTGTAATTGTACTGGGAATTATATCCCTGTCTTCCGGATTGCTTAAAACACCGGGTTTCTGGTCAAGTTATCTTCTTGATATTGCAGGACCGGCCTGGGGATATGTTCTCCTCAGGGCGCAGTATAAGGCTGGAGATTCCGGGTTTTTATCCATCAGATTCAGCCCGGAAGGAGCCTTATTGACAATTGTAATAATTTGTTTTGCAATTGAAACAGCTCAATATTTTGAACTTTACAGGGCACATTTTGATCCTTTTGATTATCTCGCTTATATTTCGGGAATTCTTCCAGTCTACTTGTTTGACAGGTTATGGGGTAGGTCCAGGGGATCGGACAGTAAAAATTAAGTTTGAGCCATAAAGGTTCATTATTTTATAAAAAGGACTTATTTGCTTAGTATTTGAATTGTATTATGGAGATTAGAACAGGAGATATTTATATATATTTGAAGGTATTATACAACATGAAAAACAGATTAATTACCCTGTTATTGATAACAGGAATTATGTCCCTGATATTTGGCTGCGGGCAAAAACAGCCCGTTCCTTCTTATTTGGCAGAATATGAGTCGGATTACTACGAAAATCCCAGACAGGCGAACCTGAAATGGTTTACCAATGCCGGGTACGGTATGTTTATTCACTATGGATTATATGCACTCCTGGAAAAAGGGGAATGGGTCCAGTTGAGGGATACTATTCCAGTGGCGGAATATGCATTGCTCAAGGACAGGTTCACTGCAGAAAAGTTTGATGCCGACCTGATCACTGATCTGGCTCTTACAGCTGGTATGAAGTATATCACCATTACCTCCAAACACCATGATGGCTTCTGCCTTTTTGAAACAAAGGCTACTGATTTTAATGTTTTGAATTCTCCAGCCAAAAAAGACCTGATCAAAGCGCTTTATGATGCCTGCGAAGAAAAAGGACTGGGCCTTTTTCTATATTATTCATATGGAGCGGACTGGAAGCATCCTTACTTCTATTCCAGGGAAAGCGGATGGCAGAATGCAAGGCCGGCTTACCTCGATCCTCAACCAGAATATAAATTCGAAAAAGATGAAGATTTTAATATATATGTAGATTTTGTCCATGATCAACTGAAAGAACTTTTAACTCAATATCCAAATATAGCGGGGATATGGTTCGACCCTATTATGGGTTTCTACAGTCGGCCAGAGATATTTCCTATCGATTCAACCTATGCACTTGTTCGCAACTTGTCTCCACATGCCCTGATATCCTTCAAGCAGGGAGCTAATGGCAGTGAAGATTTTATGGCGCCAGAAAGAAAAGGACGTGCTGTGGTCGGACAACAATTTGAGGTGGCCAGAAAAGTTTATGAATTGAATAAGAATAAACCCAGAGAAATCTGTAATACACTCCAGCCTCATGCCTGGGGATATAATAAAAGAGATAACGGACAACACAAATCTGATGAAGATGTAATGCAGATGCTCGAAGAGGCCAGAGAAATGAATGCTAATCTTCTTTTGAATATAGGCCCCAGGGGGGATGGCACTATTACGGAGGAAGATATCACCACCTTAACACAAGTCGGAAAAAAATTTCACAATATGAGTAATCTGGAATTAAGATAGATTTTATCTTCATACTTTGAAGAGTGCATTTGGGATTTTTAAGAAAACCTGGAAGATTTGAACTGCCTGCTTTGTATTCTCTTGTATTGAGAAATATGGTGAAGGTTTAATTATTATAAAACAAATACCAAGTAGTCCTATATGAAAACTTTTTTTAAAACCAAACGATTTGAATTAAGCAGTATACTTACGTATATACTCCTTTCGGCAGAAATAACTTTGTTTTCCTGTTCCTCCGAAAAGGTAGAATCTCCTAACATCATCTTGATCCTCGCTGATGATATGGGTTTTTCAGATATCGGTTGTTATGGAGGTGAGATACGAACCCCAAATCTTGATAACCTCGCTAGTGGCGGGATCCGCTTCTCCCAGTTTTACAACACGGCACGATGCTGTCCAACGCGCGCCTCTATATTAACAGGATTATATCCCCACCAGGCAGGATTCGGACATATGACCGAAGACAGGGGATTGTCCGGTTATCAGGGTGACTTGAATGAACAGTGTGTAACCATAGCACAGGTATTGAAGGAAGCTGGTTATTCAACATATATGTCAGGCAAATGGCATGTGACAAAGCAAATGGGCTATTGGACAGGAGATACGAACCTGACTTCAAAACACAACTGGCCTTTACAACGTGGATTTGACCGCTTCTGGGGTACCATTGTAGGTGCCGGAAGTTTTTATGACCCTGCCACCCTAACTGACGGCAATATACCGACCAAACCCGAAAAGGATTTGTTTTATTACACGGATGAGATCAGCCATAAAACAGTTCAGTATATCAACGAGCATAAGGATAGTAATCCCTTTTTTATTTATGTTGCCTATACTGCCCCTCATTGGCCATTGCATGCCCTGGAGGAGGATATTCAAAAATACTTGGGCATGTATGATATCGGGTGGGATTCCATCAGGGAGGAACGTATGGACAGGATGATTCAAATTGGATTGATAAATGAGGACTGGCAAATGTCAAACAGGGATTCTGCGGTGCCTGGATGGGATTCAATCGACAACAAAACACTCCAGGCTTACCGGATGGCCGTATACGCAGCACAGATAGATCGCATGGATCAGGGAATCGGCAGGATTTTGCATAGCCTTAAGGAGCAAGGTAAACTGGACAATACACTTATATTGTTCCTGGCAGATAACGGGGGTTGCGCTGAGACCTTGACCGAATATTGGAAAGGAATATTTATTCCCAGGGTTACACGGTCCGGGGATTCCGTAATGCTCGGGAACAACCATCCGGATCTTATGCCCGGTCCTGAAATAACCTACCAGAGTTACAGCCGGCCTTGGGCCAATGTGTCGAATACACCTTTCCGAATGTATAAACACTGGGTTCACGAAGGTGGTATAGCTACTCCATTGATTGCCCATTGGCCGGAAAAAATACGGAATACTGGGAAATTTAACCATGAACCGGGGCACTTGATAGATATCATGGCTACATGTGTGGATGTGGCTTCAGCCAAATATCCGGATCAATTTAATGGTCAACAAATTGTCCCTATGCAGGGGATTAGCCTGGTTCCTGCATTCGAGGGCAATGAATTGACTAGAAATACACCACTTTACTGGGAACATGAAGGGAATCGTGCTATCCGGACCGGTAAGTGGAAATTGGTTAGCCGTGTCAAAAGAAACTTAAATTTCACGAAAGAAGATAAGGATCAATGGGAATTATATGACCTGGAAGCTGACAGGACAGAAATGATCGATCTGGCTGGGCAATATCCTGAAAGAGTTGAGGCAATGTCAGCTTTTTGGGATGAATGGGCATCAAGTGCAGACGTAACACCGTGGCCCTGGGATAGGATCCAATGATGGCCATCTGAAAACAATAAAATCGATACTTTAATAATCGGAAAAATTAATAGTAATTGATACATATGAAAAAGATTATTCTGATCATCGTAATACTTTTCCTGGCCGATGCTAAAACTCATTGTTCAAATAGATCAACTCAAGAAGATAAACCGCCTAACATATTATGTATTCTTGTGGACGATCTGGGATACGGGGATCTATCCTGCCAGGGTGCAACCGACTTGTCAACACCTAACATAGATCGCTTGGGCGAACAGGGCATCACTTTTAAAAACTTTTATGCCAATTGTCCGGTGTGTTCCCCCAGCAGAGCATCTTTACTTACTGGTAAATATCCTGACATGGTGGGTGTGCCGGGAGTGATAAGACAATTTGAAGACAATTCCTGGGGTTATCTTGATCCTGAAGCTATCCTTCTGCCGGAAGTTTTGAAAAAAAAGGGATATCAAACGGCTATCATTGGTAAATGGCACCTGGGATTTGAAGAACCTAATATCCCAAACAGCCGGGGATTTGACTATTTTAAAGGTTTCCTCGGCGATATGATGGATGATTACTGGACACATTTACGGGGTGGGGTTAACTGGATGAGGTTTAATCAGGAAGTTATTGATCCAAAAGGACACGCAACGGATCTCTTTACCGACTGGACCATTGAATATATGAAGGAGAGAGAAAAAGATAAACAACCCTTTTTCCTTTACCTGGCGTATAATGCGCCGCATTTCCCAATTCAACCTCCTGAAGAATATTTGAAGAAGGTGTTGGCGCGTGAGAAATCATTAGATGCAAAACGGGCTAAAAATGTGGCGTTCATCGAACACCTGGATCACAGTATTGGCAAGATCATGAAATGCCTTGAAGAAACCGGCCTGGTAGAAAACACCCTTGTGGTCTTTACTTCGGATAATGGGGGATCCATCCCGCATGCGCAAAGCAATGGAGTCCTTCATGGTGGAAAACAGCAAATGTTCGAAGGAGGGATCAAGGTCCCGGCATTGGCCTTTTGGAAGGGAAATATTCAGCCAGGCAGTCAAACAGAGAATATGGCAATGTTGATGGATCTTTATCCCAGTTTTTGTAAAATAGCCGGTGCAGATCTGAATCATGACGTGGATGGTGTGGATGTGTCTCCAACTATACTCGGTAAGCCACAGAATACAGACAATCGTTATGTGTTCTGGGTCCGAAGGGAGGGGGGACAGAAATATAACGGACAGTCTTACTATGCTGCCCGATATGGCCCGTATAAAATGCTGCAGAACTCGGCCTTCGAGCCATACCAATACTATAATTTAAAGGATGATCCTCTGGAAAAGGATCCACTAGATCCGGATAAATTCAGGGATTTTGTCCGGCTTCGTGAAGAACTGCAAAGTCATATACAGAAAAGTGGGAGAATCCCATGGCAGGACAGGTGATGCCTGGCACTTCAGGTGTCTCTTTTTCAGGAAATACCAAGTGCTCCCCGCATACTTTTGGTTTTCAGGATGCATTCATGGTATTCGTATTCCGGATCGGCATCGTAGGTAATGGCACTTCCGGCGTTGAATTTTAAATACCCGGTATTTGCACTGTAAAATATACTTCGGATCAATACATTAAAATCAAATTCCCCTTCAGGGGTTATATATCCTGCAGAACCACTGAAGATCCCCCTTTTGCTTTTCTCATAGTATTCTATAGCCTCCATTACTCTTATTTTGGGAGCGCCAGTCATACTACCCATCGGGAAAGCGTTCCGGATCGCATCCACTGGATGGACGTCAGGACGAAGACGGGCTGTTACAGTGGAAATCATTTGATGAACATGATTGTAGGAGTAAATTTCAAACATCTCAGGCACCATTATGCTTCCCGGCTCAGCACTTTTTGCCAGATCGTTCCTCATCAAATCGACAATCATCATATTTTCAGCGATCTCTTTTTCACTATACCTCAGTTGTTGCTTTAATTTATCATCCGCAGCAGGATCCGCATCCCGTTTCATGGTGCCTTTTATAGGTTGTGCAATGATATTCCTGCCAGCTTTTTTCAGAAACCTTTCCGGAGAGGCCGATACAATGTATTGCCCTTCTAACCCCATAAACACAGAAAATGGCATCGGTGAAATTTTATTTAATTGCAGGAAGATGTTTGCAAGGTTGATGTTTTTAACTTTTGCAAAAAACTCCATACAATAATTCAATTCGTAAAAATCCCCATTTATGATATGACTTTTTATTGATCCGACGGCATCTATATATTCTTTTTTTAAGGTATCACATTCTATGTGCAGTAAAGACTCAACATGGTCAGGAATTTCGAATCTTGCAATTTCATCGAAAACCTTTTCCGGATCATGAACAGTAGATATTAATAGACCCTGATTTTGGATAAAAATTAAGGTCTCAGGTACGAAAAAACACATAAGGTCCGAATTCAGCCGGTCAGCATTATTACTTGTCAGATTCTCAAGGTTATTTTTAAGATCATAATTTAACTGGCCTATTATCCAGTCATTCTGACCATCGTAAAATTTTTTCAGATCAGTAAAGGGGTCAATGGAATCGGGGATCATCGTTTTTATAGCACCGGCAGCCACAAAGGTTTTAAACGGATCATAGGGTAAATCATATTGGTTTCCGTTAAAAAAGGAAAAATGCTTGTGCTGGTAAATCCAATGCAATATCCCCGGGATAACCTCAAAAAGATTGCTTACCTGGAAATATTTCTGATTTCGGGTCAAAATATTAACTTATTCCATGCTGGACCCGGGTCTGGCAATGATCTCAAATCCTACATTCACAATATTGTGAATAAAACCATCTGTGGCTCGGGCAACCGGATTGTTCTCATCTTTATACGTGATATCCCAAACTGTTCTATCAATATTAAATTTGGCCGAAGCTTCAAATTTCAAATTTCTGTAATCGGCTTTTACAGGGACTTCAATATTGAAGGTTTTCCCTTTGATCGTCAGATTCCCACTCATGGTATGTGTCGGATCAATAATAGTATATTTGTTATAATCTCTGACTAAAGAATCATTTTCGATGAGTTCAAATGAGATCAGTTCAAATTCAGCGATCTCATGTGTTTTTGTATCGAAAAAATCTTCCGAACGCAGATGATTTTCAAGTTTTTCACGCTGCAGCGGATCGTCCATCAGATCAAGGACCTTGACAGATTCCATGTCAATTATGATCTTGGCATTATTGATACTGAATTTTTTAATTCTACGTTCAGTATCTTCTTCCAAAATAGTAATAGATCCGGATCTTATTCTTATTAATCCATTATGGCGTCCCGTAGGCTTCGTACCAACCCAGGTAACCAGACTATTGCTTGTATCGATCTTATATTCAATCCCAAAATTTTTTTCTTCAACAGGTAATGCTTCTTTAATAACTGCATTGTCACTTTTCGGTTCCTGCATACATCCTGCAACAGACAGAAATGTCATTAAATAAATTAAATCTCGAAACGGTATTTTCAATTTTGCCATCATAGCCTTCAAGACGTAAAAATATATTTTAAGTTTAAAAAGTTTAGGTTAAATATTGCCTATTTTTGAAAAAACGAATAAAATGGCACTAATTCTTCCTGTTAAGGGCATTCATCCTAAGTTTGGGAATAATTGTTTCCTGGCAGAAAATTCCACCATTGTGGGAGAGGTGGAAATGGGAGATAACTGTAGTGTGTGGTTTAATGCAGTGGTTAGAGGAGATGTTCATTTTATAAAAATTGGGGAAAAAACAAACATCCAGGATGGTGCTGTAATTCATTGCACTTATCAGAAAGCACCCACAGTAATAGGTAGTAAAGTTTCCATAGCACACAACACTGTTGTACATGGCTGTACCATTGAAGATAGGGTTTTAATTGGAATGGGTGCGATCGTTATGGATCATGCAGTTGTGGAAACCGGATCTATTGTCGCAGCAGGCGCAGTCGTGCTGGCCAATACAATTGTGGAAGCAGGATATGTATATGCCGGGAAACCTGCGAAAAAGATCAAAAAAGTAGGGCACGAACTGGGTGAAGTATTTGAAAAAACAGCAAATAATTATATAAAATATGCAGAATGGTTCAAATAATTTCTTTGTACGTCTTTTATTAACAGCCCTGGCGGTATTGGTAACGGCTTACCTGCTTCCAGGTGTTGAAGTAACAAATTTTTTCTGGGCTTTACTTGTTGCCGGGGTGCTGGCGCTGTTCAATGTTACCATAAAACCTCTTATGGTTATAATAACCATTCCTATAACGGTTTTCACATTGGGCCTCTTTTTACTGGTGATCAATGCAGTGATCATCCTGCTGGCGAGCGCCGTTATTCCGGGTTTCTATGTAGAAGGATTCTGGTGGGCATTAGGATTCAGCCTGGTGCTTTACCTGATCAATACTATTTTCAATAACCTGGCGAGCAATTAATCAAGTTCCTCCAGGTTACTGTTTATTTGTTCTTCTGTAGTCTTAAGTTTCGTTTTACAGTATTTTACCAGTTTTACAGCGCGGACTACCATGTCATTCAATTCATCGACATCAGGTTCATGCTGCTCGATTTTCTTCACAATGGTTTCAAGTTCATCCATTGCCTTCTGATAACTCAGATCATTTTTTGCCATAATTAGTTTAAAATTTTGCTTGATTTTCTTCCATCTGTAAATTCACTTTCTATCAGATCCCCTTCTTTCAGATTCCGAGCTGACTTTATAATCTTGTTCCCCTTACGAACAATACTATATCCTCTTTTTAATACGCTTTTGGGATCCAGGAGCCCCATAGCATCCGAGATATTTTTCAGGTCCTTCTTTTTGAGGTCAAGGTATCGATAGGCATTCAGTTTTAAGGATTGAATATAATTCTGAACCATGGTCTCAAGTACTTTCTTCCTTCCTTTAGCAGCACTTTGAATACCAGTGCTCATTGCTGAAAGTTTAGTTGAATGAGATTTCAATGTATTCTCAGAAATATATTTTATATGTTTCGATAGATATTCTAGATGGGTACGGTTCTCTTTAAGTGTGTCTTTCACATATTCATAAATATCAGCATACAGAGCATCAATAGATTCGTCAAAATCTTTTATTCCACTGATCAGGAATTCTGCCACTGCTGTGGGTGTTTTTAAACTTGTATTGGCTACAATGTCAGCAATAGTTTCATCTCTTTCATGACCTATACCCGTAATGACCGGGATAGGGAATTGAGCAATATGACTAGCGAGGCCGTAGGTATCAAAACACTCTAAGTCTAATGTTGCACCACCCCCTCTTATTATCACCAGCAGATCATACCTCTCTATATCCGCATTCACATCAAGAATGGCCTTGATTATAGAGTCTTCTGCCTCTGATCCCTGCATGATAGCCTGAAAATGTGAAATCCTGAATGCATATCCTGCTGGGTTATTTTCAAGTTGAGTTATGAAGTCAAGATAACCTGCTGATGTTGATGATGCAATAATGGCTATCCTTTGTGGGACAAGAGGTAGAGGTAATTCCTTGTTCATATCTGAGATGCCATCTTCCTTTAACCTGTTCAATATCTCCAACCTCTTCTTTGCCCGCTCCCCTAAAGTATAGCTAGCGTCAATATCTTTAATATTCAGGCTCAAACCATATACTTCATGATGACTCACCACCACATTTGATAAGATCTTCAATCCTGGCTTTAAAGTCTGACCTGTCAGTGATTCAAACCATCCGGAGAGGTTCCTGTAGGTATAGGACCAGATCGTGGCTTTGTTTTTGGCCAGTATTTCATCATCCTTCTTTTCTACCAGTTCCAGGTAACAGTGCCCCTTCTGGTTAAATCTCATTTCACCAATCTCAGAAACAACCCAATAAGAATCTTCCAGATTGTTTTTGAGACAATTCTTTATTCTGTTATTGAGATCCAAAAGACTTAATTGTTCCATCTGTAATGAGAAAAGATCTCCATTCGATTTGATAAAGAATTTGATCGGATTAAAGATCCGATGAAAATGATGCCGGGAATTTTATTCTGATCTCGGTACCTTTCTTCTCCTTTGAAAGCACTTCAATCTCTCCTTCCAGTTTATCGACCAGCAACTTAACTATAGCCAACCCTAACCCGGTTGAGCTCTCGCCTCCAGTAGGCCGGGGTGAGAGTTTAATGAATTTCTTGAACAGGTCCTGCTGCTCTTTTTTACTGATACCGGGTCCTTCGTCCTTAACCGATAAGACCAGAAACTGATAATTATAATCGCAGGAAATAAACACCTCTTTGTTATTAGGGGAGAATTTAATCGCATTAGAGACCAGGTTGTCCAGAATGCGTTGGATGAATTCCCGGTTATTTCTGATCGATATATTCCCGGGACAGCTTTTTTTCAAAACTATATTCTTCTCAGAAGCAGCTTTTTCATAATTGTGGATTATTTTATCGATGGTATCCTTAACTTCAAAATCTTCAATTTGCTGTTCAAAAAGGCCCAATTCAAGTTTGTTTAGATCCAATAGATTGGAAACCAGATTTTTCGATTCAATGGATACCTGATCCAGTAAATTCAGGTAATGCAGTTGCTCCTCACTTAATTTACCATTGATCCTGATCAGGTTTGCCAATCCGGTAATATTATTTAGGGGTGATTTCAGATCATGGGCAACAACATTGATAAAATTATCTTTTTCATGAGAAAGTTCTTCAAGTTTCACGCTTCTGTCTTCCAATTCCTGATTCTGCTGCTGTATTTTTTCATTCTGTTTTTGCAGTAAGGCATTGGCTTTCCCTTTCACCCTTACATTTAGGATCAATAATCCGAGTACAAATACTGTAAATATTGTAAATACGAGTAATAGTCGTGTTTTGGTAGTTTGCAATTGAAGTTGTGTGTCTTTGAGGTTGTTCCTTTCGTTGAGCAAAGCAATCTGCTGCTCTCTTTTATTAGCCTGATAACTCAACTGCAGGTCCTCAATTTGCTTCCTCATTTCGAGGGTAAAGATGCTGTCTTTTAGTTGTGTATGTTTCAAATAGAAGATATATGCATTCTGAAAATCGCTTAGTTGTTCATAATAGTCACTAAAGTTCTCGTAAAGTTCAGCTTCCCGGCTTTTGAGGTCATGTTCTTTACATATCGACAGTGCTTCATTGAAGGACTCGTAGGCCCTGTTATAATTGTTCAATCCCAGGTAGATCAATCCCATAGAACTATAAGTTTCTACCAGACCGATTGTATTGTTGTTCTTAAGGTCATATCTAAGCGCCCTTCTCTGAAAATCCAGAGCTTTTGTATATTTCTCTCTTTTATAGTAAACATTACCCAGGTTGCCGAGGGCATTTGCCATGTTCTTATCGGGATTGTTGTCCCTGGCCAGTTCAAGTGATTTATTATAATAATATTCGGCCGAATCAAGCTGATCCAATGCTTCGAAAGCAGATCCGATATTGTTATAGAGAGCAGTTTGTACCTCCAGGTTGTTAAGCCTTTTATGAACTTTCAGGCTTTCAAAATAAAACTCCTTGGACTTTTCATAATTCTCAATTTCTTCATAGGTTACACCAATATTGTTTAATGCATTAGCTGCTTTGTCATCCCGCCCCTGTATCTCATACCCGACTCTGGCTTTCAGGAAGTATTCAATGGATATCAACAAATTGCCTTTATAATAATGGGCAATCCCAACGGCATTATGAAGATCAGGTAATAATACACTGTCAGGAAATTCCTGTGCCAGTTCAAGGGCATCCTCAGCAAACTGAACTGCCTTAACCGGATTTTGCTGTGCTAATCCTCTGATGAGTTCTTCATATAATTCGAGCTTATGCTGGTCATCTTCCACAGTCAATAAGGCAGACTCAAGGCTGTCTATTGCTTCCTGACCCAATAACCCATTATTGATTGGATATAGTAAAATGAGAAAAGCTGCCAGTTGAAAAATCCGCTTCATTAATTATAGACTCTATTAAGCCATAAATTTTGTATTTTTTTCACAATAGTGCAAATCAAAATGGTTTTATAGTATTCATTGTTCGCAATTGATTTGGAAGTATTCGCCTATTTTATTATCTGAATTAATGATGTCGTAAAACTCCTCGATATAATTTTTCATATTTTTCACGGAGCTGGATTTTAGATGAGGGGAAGCAGATATTAGATTCAAAATGGATTCCTGTTTGTCCCTGAATTCTTCAAACTCAACCTGGAGGTCGTCTATGTCATAGCAAGGGCCTTTGAATCTTCTTACTGGTGGTTGAAGAATAGAAGGCGTGCTTCCTATACTGTAGTCTGTACCGACAATAGCCGTATAATCAAAATCGTAAGGAACCGGGATATACCTTTCACCATCAGTGATAAATTTCAGGTTTTTCGCTAATGGAATGATCCAGTCCGTATTTCCGATCATGAATTGAAAAACAGAAAGTTGAAGCAGGATATCCGGATCTACATCTCTTTCAGATAGTTTCTCATCATATTCCTTCATATTGTGGTTGTCGGCCAGATTATCTATATCCTCTATAAGAAAAGCTTTATTCTGGATAGGTTTAAAATCATTTTGTTCATCAATATATATGATATTTACCATTTTTACTTTAAGACTATAGGGGCTTAGGATATTGAATATTTTATAGGTGGTATACTCTTTTCCCATATACTGGATAAACTGATTTGACTTGTTCTTGCAATGCGTTACAATTTTCAAATTATGATTGCCATTCAATATTGTTCCCTTTATCTCTGAATCGTCGAACCGGAGTCGGAGGGGAGGGAAATCGCAGTTTTGTGCATTTCTCCTGAAATTGCCCCTTACCTCAACTGTACCAATAAATTCCAGATTTTTGTTATCGAAACTCACTACCACTTTTGCAGGAAGTTCCTCAACTTCCCTGTTATTAATAAGATAACTGATATCCGCCAGGATAGACATTTCAACAACTGACTCGATGTTAAAGATAGAAGTTTGGTCAGTTTCATTGCCCCTTGAATCAACGATTAGTAATTGAAGAAATACTAAAATTAATACCAGATCAGCCGGGATTTTTATATAGTGTTTATACATGTGTGTTTACCGGATCTAAAGTCTCATAAATAACGAATAAATTATTTAAGATGAAACGAAATGGGTTGCAGAAATTAAAAATAGAGCATTTTTTTCTAACATCTCCCATATTTAATGGGTTACCTTATTTGATTTTACTGAATAATTGGTATAAAAGGACGAGCTTTTAGTAATGTTTGGCATCTGAACTGCCTATTTGAAACCAATTTGAGGCAAATTCAGTATATCAGAAAAATATTTACAAGAATTTATTGTACAATTTGTTTTTATAAAAAAAAAGGATTTTATATTTGCACGCCTTTACAAATAGGAAAGTTTATTAAAGAATTATTATGTACTGGACATTAGAATTAGCATCTTATCTTGAGGATGCGCCCTGGCCAGCAACCAAAGATGAATTGATCGATTATTCCATACGATCAGGCGCACCTCTTGAAGTAGTTGAAAATCTTCAGGAACTTGAAGATGACGGTCAACCCTACGAAAATATTGAAGAGATCTGGCCTGATTATCCTACCAAAGAAGATTTCTTCTTCAATGAAGATGAATATTAATTCAGCAGTTGATTTTTTAAAAATGCCTCAGCTATAATCAGGTCCTCCGGTGTTGTAATCTTGATGTTTTTATAGCTTCCCTCAAACAGGGAAATTTTATGCCCTGTTTTTTCCAGAACACTGGCATCATCCGTAAATTGAGGGTCTTCCGGGATCTTATAAGCCTCTTTGATCAGACTCACCTGAAAGGTTTGAGGAGTTTGTATGATCCTGTATTTTGACCTGTCTGCTGTTTTTGTCTGGTCCTTATCTGTAACTCGAATTGATTCTTTCAGCCTGACCGCTGCAATGGCGCTACCATGTAAGGCGGCGATCTCATAAGATGCAGCAATGATCTCTTTATTTACTAAAGGGCGTACACCATCATGTATGGCCACAACTCCATCCGAACTGATCCTTTTAAGGCCATTTTTTACCGATTGAAATCTTGTTTCTCCGCCAGGTGCAATTTGAACAGGGAGATTGAACCTGTATTTTTCACATAGTTCTTTCCATAAATCCAGATCCTTAGGGGGTAAAACAACAATTATTTCAAGGGATTGACTATAGAAATGGAATGCACTGATGGTATGCATTAGGACAGGCAACCCATTAACCGGCAGGTATTGTTTAGGGATCTCACTGTTCATCCGTGAACCAGATCCTCCGGCCACGATCACCGCAAATTGTTTCATTGTCATGTATTTGCTGTCAAATGCAAATATTTATTCCAGGGAGAAACTAAATGATTAACATTGTATCCCCATAGGTAAGGAACCTGTATTTCTCCTTGATAGCTTCCTGGTAAGCTTTCATGATCAGGTCATATCCACCGAAAGCACAGGCCATCATTAATAGCGTGGATTCAGGCATATGGAAGTTAGTTAACAAAGCATTACAAATTTTAAACTCGTAAGGAGGGAATATAAATTTGTCTGTCCATCCCGAATTAGCTTTCAACCTGCCATTAGCTGAAACCGAAGACTCCAGGGTCCTCATTGAAGTAGTCCCAATTGAACAAATTCTCCTCTTTTCATCAAGGGCTTTGTTTACACGAGCTGCTGCTTCATCATTAACAGAATAGTTCTCAGAATCCATTTTGTGCTTGGTGAGGTCTTCTACATCCACTGCCCTGAAACTACCCAGTCCGCTATGCAAGGTGATAGGGGATATGTCTATTCCTTTTATTTCAAGCCTTTTCATTACCTGCTTGGTAAAATGTAATCCGGCGGTCGGGGCAGCAACAGCACCAACATGTTTGGCATAAATTGTCTGGTATCTTTCCCTGTCCTCCGCTTCAACATCCCGTTCTATGTACTTTGGCAAGGGGGTTTCGCCGAGTGAATCAATTAGATTGTAAAATTCCTGATGTTCACCGTCATAAAGGAAACGTATGGTTCTTCCCCTTGAAGTGGTGTTGTCTATCACCTCTGCGATAAGGTCTCCTTCGCCGAAGTATAGTTTATTACCAACCCGGATCTTTCTGGCAGGGTCTACGAGGACATCCCAGAGGTGCATTTCCTTATTAAGCTCACGCAAAAGAAAAACTTCTATTTTAGCTCCGGTTTTCTCCTTATTGCCATATAACCTTGCCGGAAAAACTTTAGTATCATTGACGACCATCACATCTTTGTCGTCAAAATAATCCACTATGTCTTTGAAGATTTTATGTTTGAATGTCCCTTCTTCCCGGTTGATGACCATCATACGGGATTCATCCCTGTTTTCTGCCGGATATAATGATATAAGACCAGAGGGCAAATCATACTTGAATTCTGATAATTTCATGTTTATTATTACAGCGAGAAATTATATTTTATCCATTTTTTATGGGTTTGCAAAAATATATAATTTGAATGAATATATATTGTTGAATTTAACAATTGTTGATATAATTATATAAATATTAACTCAAGCATGCTGTTTGTTAGATTATTATTTGAGAGTTTCAGGTTTGCCGTCAATGAATTACGGGTAAATCTCATGCGTACAATACTCTCATTACTTGGTGTTACCATTGGAATATTTGCAATTATCGGAGTACTCACCGTTGTAGATTCCCTGGAAAGCAGTTTGAAGGCCAGCCTCGCGTTTATAGGTGACAAAGTGATCCGTGTGGAAAAATTTCCCTGGATATTTTCTAACAATTATGCATGGTGGGAATATTATAAAAGACCTCAGGCCAGTTTTGAGGAATTCGAGTTTCTCCAGGATAATCTAACCCTGGAGAATGGCATCTGCTTATTTGCAGTACGGGGGAATGTGGTTATTAAGCATGAGAACAACAGCATTGGAGGTACGGCGCTTTTTGGAGTGACCTATGGGTATAGCGATGTTTATGAAACACCTATTGAAAAGGGAAGATATTTCTCTCCCTCTGAAGTAAATTTCGGGAATAATGTTGCTATTCTGGGAGCAGAAATTGCTTCAGGTGTATTTGGTGATAAGGACCCTGTCGGAAAACAGATCAGTATCAAAGGATTGAAATTTACGGTGATCGGCGTAATGAAACGACAGGGAGAGAACCTGATCGATGCGCCAAGTAATGATGACTTTTGCATAATCCCATATACTGGCTTTAAAAAATTGTATTACAGTGGTCGAAGATGGGGAATTGAATCTGTCATCTCGGTTAAGGGTAGGGACGATGATGTCGGCCTTGTAAAGCTGGAAAATGAAATACGGGGTTATATGCGCAGCCGGCGTGGACTCAGGCCCATTCAGGAAGATAATTTTGCCCTAAACCGTCCGGAAGCCTTTGCAAATATCATTAGTGCAACATTTGACGTGATAGGTATTGCCGGCTGGGTGATCGGTAGCTTTTCAATCCTGGTAGGAGGATTTGGAATAGCCAATATCATGTTTGTCTCTGTTAAAGAAAGGACCCATATCATAGGCATTCAGAAGTCTCTAGGGGCTAAAAACTATTTCATCCTGTTTCAATTTCTATTCGAAGCCATATTCTTAAGTTTACTCGGTGGTGGTATCGGACTCTTCCTGGTCTACCTCATCACAATCCTGGTTCCAACAGGCTCACTGGAACTGGTACTGAGTGTCAAAAATATTATACTGGGACTGGGTGTGTCTAGTATTATAGGTATGGTCTCAGGTATTGTCCCGGCAGCTTTAGCGGCCCGTCTTGATCCGGTTATCGCGATACGGACCAGTTAAATTTCCCGTTTCAGTTTATATTCTATATTTTGGTTTTTAGAGACCCTCTAACAAGGATACTTTTCGTCCTTATTAGATCGTGATGAGAATTGTTTCTCCCCCGTCAGGTATAAAGATTATTAATCCATAGGCTAACAGTCGTTTGATTCTTACTTAAAATAATATGATCCTCCTCGAATAATTGTTAGCACATGATATCTCCTGATAAATAATTGGAAGTATACATAGTGTTATAGATTGAGTAGGAATTACTAAAGAAGAAAACAAAAATGGTCCCGCATTGGCAGGACCATACAAAATTCATTGGATAGGTAAATCCTTTTTCAGAAAAGATCAGTTCTCCTCTTCAGGTTCACCGTCAAGTTTTCCTTTGATCTTTAATTCCAGTTCATCAAGAAGTTCCGGATTATCTGAAAGCAGGGCTTTTACAGAATCCCTTCCCTGACCCAGTTTGTTGTCCAAATAGGAGAACCACGATCCTGATTTCTGGATCACATTGAGTTCAACACCAAGATCGATGACCTCCCCAACTTTTGAGATCCCTTCACCATACATGATGTCAAATTCAACGACCTTGAAAGGCGGGGCTACTTTGTTCTTGACTACTTTGACCCTGGTCCGGTTTCCAAGGATACTATCCGCACTTTCCTTGATTTGCCCTATTCTTCGAATATCCAGCCGAACTGAAGAGTAGAACTTCAAGGCATTGCCTCCGGTTGTTGTTTCCGGATTTCCAAACATAACGCCGATCTTTTCTCTCAACTGGTTAATAAATACACATGAACACTTCGTCTTGCTGATCGTGCCTGTCAGTTTTCTCAGGGCCTGGGACATTAAGCGGGCCTGCAATCCCATTTTGCTGTCTCCCATCTCACCCTCAAGTTCCCCCCTGGGTACCAGGGCAGCCACTGAGTCGATAACGATGATATCTATAGCTCCGGAACGAATCAGATGTTCCGTAATTTCAAGGGCCTGCTCTCCGTTATCCGGTTGAGAAATCAAAAGGTTTTCGGTATCGATACCTAATTTTTCTGCATAAAGTTTGTCAAAGGCATGTTCAGCGTCGATGAAGGCGGCTATACCGCCCTTTTTCTGTGCCTCTGCAATGCAATGCATAGCCAGAGTTGTTTTCCCTGAGGATTCGGGACCATAGATCTCGGTAATTCGACCCCGGGGTATACCCCCGATACCAAGAGCGATGTCCAAACCCAGGGAGCCGGTTGAAATAGCAGGGACATTCATTACCTGATCATCGCTGAGCTTCATGATTGTCCCCTTCCCATAAGTTTTATCGAGCTTGTCGATAGTGAGTTGAAGGGCTTTTAATTTTTGTTCTTGATCACTCATAATTTTAACAGTAGTAAAATGGTTAAAGATGTGAAAGTACAATTATTGATCAGAATTAGCAACAATTAAATTGTACAAACAAAGTAAAAGATTTTAAATTTTAGTAGAAGGGTTTATATTGCCTGAGAAATGAAAATGAAGAAGTCTTTTGTCCTTTTTTATTCGATATGTCAGTGTGCATTTTTGTACACATTCGGGCAACTTGACAACACTATATTTTCTGATCATTACCAGATCCAGGAAATGGATTCCGGGGCTATCAAATTTGGACTGGATATTTCAGGATATTTCTGGAATAATGAATATGCTACCGATATAGCAGCGGGTTATACTTTATTTGGTTACCAGTTTAAACCTTATTTCAGCTACTACCCCTCTGGCCGGATCCGTCTTGATGTTGGGGGGTTTTTCATGAAGGACTTCGGGGATAGTTCTTTTACAGATATTCGACCAATACTAACCATTAAATATAAAAAAAAGAATTTTGCATTCCTGTTCGGATCGATCGAGGGTGCAGCATCTCATAGACTGATCGAACCCCTATACTATCTCCAGAGGGTTGTTAACCGCAGGATAGAAGATGGCTTCCAGTTCAAATGGACCAGCGACAGGCTATTTTTAGATGTCTGGCTTGACTGGGTGAATATGATACGTTTCGGGGATCCTGAACAGGAAGAATTTAATGTGGGGCTATCTTTTAATTACCTGCTATATGACTCCAGAAATTTTAAACTTGAATTGCCGGTTCAATTTCTGGCCAATCATGTGGGTGGCGAGATCGATACCAATCCAAATCCGGCTATTACTTACTTCAATGCCGCCCTGGGATTTAGTCTGATATTTCCTATGAATAGCATAACATGGTTGGATGAGATCCGCACTGATAATTATTATGCAGATTATTTTACCGGGGACGAACCATTAGATTTTCCTTACGGGCAGGGACAGGGTTTTTTTGCAAATGTATCAGGAATATATAAAGGTTTTGAACTAATGCTTTCCTACTGGAATGGTCACAGATTTATAGCTCCGCAGGGGACTCCCATATATCAATCTGTTGCGTGGGATTATTCAAGCAGTGGTTATACGGAAGAAGACAGGGAATTATTGTTCTTAAGGATCATGTATGAACAGGAATTCAAAGGCGGTTTGTCACTTGCTTTTCGTTTTGAACCGGTTTATGATCTCGGCAATAGTAACCTTGACCATATGGAGGTGCTTTTTCTGAGATATAATACTGATTTTTTGCTTAATAAAGGAAAACGAAAGTGAGCTGGGGTAGGATATTACTGTATACAATCTCCCTGCTTATGGTTATCTTGATTGTGATTAAACATGAGCTGGTATATTATGGCTATGTTCAGGCCAAAGGTCAGCTGAAAATTATAATCGATGCAAAACCGGTTCAGGAAATTATGGAAGATCCCGCTTTCCCGGATTCACTCAAAACCAAGTTGAAAGTAATTGAGGATGTAAAAAGGTATGCGATTGAAGAATTAGGATTAAAAGGAGCAAAAAACTATACAACGTTTTACGATCAACAAGGAAAGGATCTTATGTGGGTGGTATCAGCCTGTAAACCCTTTGAGTTGGAAGCGTACAAATGGGGATTCCCGTTTCTGGGCAGCTTTTCTTACAAAGGGTTTTTCAGATATGATATGGCTGAAAAAGAAAGGGATAAATTTCGTAAAAAAGGATACGATGCAAATATCCGCACGGCCGGAGGCTGGTCAACCCTTGGCATTCTCAAAGATCCAATCCTTTCTAACATGCTGGATAGGAATGTGGGGTCATTGGCTGACCTGATTATTCACGAGTTAACACACGGCACCATATTTCTTAAAGATAGTCTGGAATTCAACGAAAACCTGGCCACTTTTATTGGGAATGAAGGTGCCAGGCTCTTTTTGTCAGATAGATATGGTAATTTATCTTCTGAACTTGAATCTTTTAATATCAGGATAAAAGACCAAAAAATTTTCACGGCTTATGTATTGGAAGGCACTGACAGATTGGATAGTCTATACAATTCATTTCCTTCAGAAATAAGTCATGAAACTAAACTGGAATTGAAGCATAAAACTATTGAAGAATTTATGGCAGGTTCACGGGAATTGCCATTTCACAATAAAGCATACAAGGATTTCTTCAATGATTTTACGCCGGATAATACATTTTTTATGTCATATCTTCGCTACAGGGGAGGGCAAGTTGGTTTTGAGGAAACTTTACGGAATGAATATAATGGTAGCCTGGCAGAATATATCGTGGATCTTAAAACTCAATTTGGACGGTAGATATTAAGAAATTTTCAATTCCAACATTAAGTTTTTATTAAATTTTAATTGTTTATTTTTAAAGATTGCATTTCTGTATAAATTTAGCTTTTCAACAATAACTCCGTATTATGAGCTCCAAAGGAGGGTATAAGGTATTGGTAGTAGATGATGAGGAAGATATTCTCGAATTATTAAAATATAACCTTCAAAAAGAGGGATTTGATGTTAAAACAGCATCCAATGGTATGAAGGCTGTGGATATCGCAAAATCATACATTCCTGACCTGGTTGTGTTGGATATAATGATGCCTAACCAGGATGGTGTGGAGACTTGTCGTCAGCTCAGAGAAATACCAGACCTTCAGCATTCCTATATCCTTTTTCTTACAGCCCGTGCAGAAGAATATTCTGAGATCGCGGCCTTTGATGTGGGAGCAGATGACTATATCGTCAAACCCATAAAACCAAGGGCATTAATGAGTCGGATAACTGCCCTCTTCAGAAGAAAAAGATCAGATAAAGTCCAGAAATCGACCATTAAGGTCAAAGATCTGGTAATTGATAAATCCAGTTATACGGTTACCCAGAGAGATAAGAATATCACCCTGCCGAAAAAAGAATTTGAATTACTTTTTTATCTTGCTCAAAATCCGAACAAGGTACATACAAGAGACGAATTGCTTCAAAATATATGGGGTTCGGATGTATATGTATTGGCAAGAACAGTAGATGTTCACATTCGTAAGGTTCGTGAAAAGATCGGTGAGGGGTATATTTCAACCCTAAAGGGTGTAGGATATAAGTTTGAAACTAACTGATAATGTTCTCGAGCTCCAGGGCTGTAGCTTTACTTTTGGGTATATCGATATCCTTCGTTACCGTTGCCTTTCTGACCTTATTTGAAGAGGTTCCCCTGTTAGCCCTGATCGTTGCTGGTTTAATCTCCTTTTCTATTGCTTATCTTACAATCTACCTGACATATCGGTATTTTATTTTTGATGAGATCAAGCGTATTAACCAACTTCTAGAAAAGATCACAGATGAGGATCTTAGTTTTTCCATAGAAGAAGTGGATAGCCCAAATAATCCTTTTAAGAAATTAAGCAAGGAGATATCTCGATATGCAAAATTAAAGGAGCAGGAGATCAAGGAACTCAAGAAAATGGAATCTTACCGGAAGGAATTTCTGGCAGATGTGTCACATGAATTGAAAACACCTTTATTTGCTGCTCAGGGATTCATACATACCCTATTGGATGGTGCGATCAGTGACAAAAATGTAAGGAACAGGTTCCTGAAAAAAGCAGGTAAAAGCCTCTCAAGACTTGATAAACTCGTTCAGGACCTGTTGGTCATCTCACAAATGGAAACTGGCACTATTAAAATGTCATATACACATTTTAATGTCTATCATCTTGTGAATGAAGTGTTTGATCAACTGGAGAATAAAGCTGATAAAAAATCATTAAAACTGCGATTTGGTGAAGACTCACAGGAGGATGTGTATGTGCATGCTGATAAGCAGAAAATATTTCAGGTTTTTTTGAATCTTGTCCTGAATGCCATCAATTATACCAAAGAGGAAAAAAGTGAGATTGTGGTAACCATTAAAGAGGATAATGATCTGATCAATATCGAAGTCAAAGATAATGGGGTAGGGATACCCCGTGAAGATCTTTACAGGATATTTGAGCGGTTTTACAGGGTTGAAAAAAGCAGAGCCAAAGACAGGGGAGGGATAGGCCTTGGGTTGGCGATCGTAAAGCATATACTGGAAGCACATAATAAACGCATCCATGTTGAAAGTCAGATGGGAGCGGGCTCCTCTTTTACCTTTTCGCTGGATAAAGGAATTAAGGAAGAAGCCCTTCAGGACGAGATCATTGAGTAAAACCTCTTATATCCCTTCGACAAATTCAGCAATATTCTGATAGATGCCCTTTATCAGCATTTCTCTCGATTCTTTACTCGCCCAGGCAATATGCGGCACCAAAATTAGGTTTTCCTTATTTTTAACACCTAACAGTGGATTATCAGCCTGAACAGGTTCCCTTCCAAATACATCAAGCGCGGCCCCGGCTATAATCCCGCTGTCAATAGCAAATGCAAGATCTTGCTCATTGACGATATTACCACGTCCTGCATTGATCAATACTGCAGTCGGTTTCATGGACCTTAAACTGCTGAGATCAATGAGATCATGGGTTTTCTCGTTCAATGGCGCATGAATGGATACAATGTCAGACGTGGATAATAATTCATCGAGTTCCAGGCAAGGAAAGGCTTGTTTCTTGTTATTCCCGGAGGTGGAATAATACACTACCCTGCATCCGAAAGCATCTGCTATTTTAGCAACAGACTGACCAATTACACCCAGACCTATAATTCCAAAGGTTTTTCCTCTTATTTCAACAAATTCGCGACCATGATGGGTAAAAATAGGACTTTTTGAATAGGATCCTGATTTAACATAAAAGTCATAATAAGGTATGGAATTCAGCAGCGCAAATAACATGGCAAAAGTAGATTGAGTAACAGAATGGGTCGAATATCCGGTTACATTCCTGACCGCAATGCCTTTTTCAGCAGCATACTCGAGGTCGACATTGTTCATGCCGGTTGCTGCGATGCAGATAAGTTTAATCCCCGGATTGGCATCCATCACCTTTCTGTCTATTACTACCTTATTGGTAATTATTATATCTGCCTTAGATGATCTATCAATGGTTTGCTCCGGCTTGGTCTCAGCATAATAAACAACTTCTCCAAATTCCTCAAGAATCTTAAGATTGGAGACATTGCCAACCGTACTTTTATCGAGAAAAACTATTTTCATACTTTCATTTTTAATTGATTCCATGCGCAATAATATTCTAATCAATTCAATTTTTAAATTTCTAAAAAATATTTAAAGGATTTTCTCGAAATATATAGACCCGAAACTGTCTGATGGTCTATTGGAACTAAAAAGGGAAATATATGTATAAATATCATTTTTCATGTATCATATTTTTATTAATTTGAGTTTTCATCCTGATATTCAATAAATTACGCCATCATGGAAGATATATACCGCCAACTCCAGAAACACTTCGACAGAGCACCTGTAGGATTTCCCCCTACCAAATCCGGTGTAGAATTAAGGCTGCTTAAGCATCTTTTTACTGAAGAAGAAGCAAAGGTGGCCGTCAACCTTAGTCTGATGCCTGAATCTGCTGAAAAGATTCATAAGCGGTTTAAAAAGGGCGAAATAAGCCTTGAGGAATTAAAAGTCCATTTGAATAATCTGGCAAAAAAGGGATCGATACTGAGCACCAAGAAAAGCAGTAAGGACCCTGAAATGATTTACGGCCGTGTCCCTTTGGCAATTGGGATGTTTGAATTCCAGGTTGACCGTGTTACTAAAGGTCTTGCTGAAGATTTCTTTGCTTATGAAGATGAAGCATTTGCTGATGAAATTGTCAGCACTGATACAAAGCAGATGCGAACCATTCCGGTAAATGTTAAAATCGATCCGGAATTTCATATTGGCAATTACGATAATATGAAGGAGATCGTGAATAAATCTCCCGGACCCTTTGCAGTAATGAATTGTGTTTGCCGGCAGGCAAGAGATAAGATGGGAACACCGTGTCAGCAAACAGATGTACGGGAAGCCTGTTTGACGCTGGGACATTCTGCAAAACATATGGTGAGACGAGGTGTTGGAAGACAGGTAAAACGGGAAGAGGTGATGAAGATGATGACCAGAGCAAAAAAAGAAGGCATGGTGATTCAACCTGAAAATAACCAGAATCCTTCATTTATTTGTTTTTGTTGTGGTTGCTGTTGTGGAATTCTGACTGGAGCAAAAAAATTTGAGAAACCAGCTGAATTTGTCCACTCCAATTTCTATGCCGATATATTGGCTGAAAAATGCGATGCTTGTGAGGATTGCCAGAATATCTGTCAGATGGAAGCCATTGACAGGGTTAACAGCCATATGGAAGTCAATAATGATCGCTGCATTGGGTGCGGGCTCTGTATTCCGGTATGTAAAAATAAGGCCATTAGCTTGTTGAAAAAGGACAAGGAATTTACTCCGCCAAAAGATTCCAAGGATATGTATAAAAAGATCTTGTATGAGAAGGAGGGATTGATCGGAACCTTGAACTTCGTTGGAAGGGCAGCTCTTGGTAAGAAAGTTTGATCTATTGCCTTATTTTTTTAAGATCATCCGGGGAATTTATATTCCTTAATTCTCTGGACAGGTCGTATCCCTGGATATCCTCTGGCTTGATAACCTGGATCCGGAACGATTTGATAATGGATTTTAAAGAAAAGATCCCTTTGTTTACGGTTTTTTCGAAAACCGGGTATACCTGCCTGGAATAAACCGCGCATAATGGTTGATAATGTGTGCCGGACATTGGAAGGGTAATTTCATAATCCCCTGACAGGTCAAGTAACTTCCGGATAAATTGTGTTGAAGCAAAAGGCAGATCACAGGAGATAATGATGTTCTTTTCATGCTTTGAATGCTTGAAACAGGAAAGTATTCCGCCAGCTGGTCCGATCTCATCTATTTCATCATGATAAACAGGAAAACCAAAATCTTTATAGGATTTATCATTGGCGCTTATCAGGAGCTGATCGCATATTGGTTCAATGTGGTCGATAACGTGCTGGATCATGGGCTTGCCATTCAATTTGATCAATCCCTTATCCCGGCCCATCCGGGTACTTTTACCTCCAGATAATATAATTCCACTTACACCCATTATTTCTGCATTATTCCCGGGTCTTCCCAATTATTTCCAGGACTTTTCTATTATTTCCGGGGCTTCCTTGTTGATTATATTCCTCGACCTGGTCAGTTTCTCTTCCAGGGACATATGCCCATCAAGCCAATGGATCTTAAATCCATTTCGCTCCATCCTTCTAAACCAGGTCATCTGCCTTTTGGCAAACTGGTGAATAGCCACTTCCAGTTTCCCGAACATTTCTTTATAATCCAACTGTCCTGTCAGATAAAGGGTAATGAATTTATACTCTAATCCGTAATAGAGCAGATCTTCTGTGCTGATCTTCTCAAGTAAATTTTTTACTTCATCGATTAATCCTTCCTTTATCCTTGCTTCAAGCCGTTCTGAAATCCTTTTCCTTCTGGAAATCCGGTCATATTTAACACCCAGGATCAGGGAATTGATCTCCGGGAGATTACTCTGAAGAAGTTTTTCCCTGCTGTAATAATCAGCTATTTCGATTGCCCTGAGCGTCCTTTTTCTTATTTTCAAATCGGAGGTATTATGCAGACTGAAATTATAATTCTGAAGTACATGTATAAGTTCCCCATGGTTCAGTTTTTCAAGCTTCTTACGAAGTTCCTCGTTTGGGGGTACTTTGACCAGTTCATACCTATTTAATATCGCTTCAATATACATTCCTGTTCCTCCTACCAGAAATGGGAGATTTCCCCGGCTGCGGATCTCCTCAAACACTCTGTGGAAATCTCTCTGGTATTCAAATAAATTATATTTATACCCCGCATCATGGATATCGATAAGATGCGCAGGGACCGAATAATCCTGAATAATATAATCTTCATAATCCTTTCCCGTCCCCAGGTCCATTTCACGGTAAACTTGCCGTGAATCAGCACTAATGATTTCGCCATTAAACTTGTATGCCAGGTTGGCACCAAAAAATGTCTTTCCACTGGCTGTGGGCCCCAGTATTGTTATAAGATTATATCTTGACATTTATTATAATTCTTTATCTTTTATTAAAAATAAGTGTTTATTTACACATCCAACTGTAATTCTGACTAAAATATAATATTTCGAGCGCTGATGGAGAAACTTACTTATGAGCAGGTATTAGCAATGGATTTGCCAAATATTATTGTTTATGCAGCACCTGTAATGATTGCATTTACCTTACTGGAGTGGGGTATAAGTCAATACAAACATCGGAAGACCTATGATAATAAAGATACACTTGCCGCTTTTGCTATTGGAGTTATCAATCTGCTGATTACCGCAGCAATAAAGATAGCTACGTTCGGAATAATTATATTTTTTTATAACCTGGCTCCATTTAAAATAGAGCCATCCTGGTGGGGATTTATTCTGTGTTTAATTTGGATTGATTTCTGGCGTTACTGGTCACACAGGATAGCCCATACCTGTCGTTTCTGGTGGGCAACGCATGTTACACATCATAATTCCGAAAAATATAACTTTTCAGTATCATTTCGCTTAAGCTGGACCCAGCATATTAAGATCGTTTTCTTTATACCTGTTGCTCTGGTGGGCTTTGATCCGGTCACTTTTTTTATCTGTCATCAGATAGAGGTATTATACCAGTTCTGGATCCATACTGAATATATCCGAAAGCTTCCCAAACCTATTGAATACATATTCGTTACACCTTCTCATCACCGAGTACATCACGGGCGAAATAAGCAATACCTGGATAAAAACTATGGATCTACTTTTATTATCTGGGATCGAATTTTCAATTCATTCGAGCCTGAGGTAGAAAAACCTGATTACGGAATTACTACACCAGTTAATAGCTATAATCCAATCTATTTGAATTTTCATGAATGGATGGACATCTTCCGTGATGTTAGAAAATCACGCTCCCTAAAGCAGGCATTGGTCATGATCATTGACAGCCCCAGCCGTATTGCTGAAAAGAAGAAAGAATATGGGATTGATTAATCCGACTCAGGATCCATAACTTCACTGTAGTTGTATAAAGGAGCTTCATCACTCTTGTAGGCACCTTTAAAAATATCACTGGTTTCTACCTGAGTTATCCAGTCCTGCACACCTCCATCCAGCACATAAAGTTTATCATATCCATACTGGGTCAATACCATCCATGCAGCATTTGATCCTACTGAATTGGTCCCGTACAGGATCTTCATCTGATCATTCTCCAGAATATCAATGTAATTATCATCGAGTAAGCGGTCAAAAGGGATGTTCCGTGCATTCTCAATATGATATCCTACAAACTCCTTGGGTGTTCTTATATCGATAAATACCACAGTATCGCTCTGTACCAATTCCTTTGCCCTCGAGATATTCAGAAGTTGAGATTGCGTATTTACCCTGGTCAACATCTCAGAGGCACTTCGTTTAAACAGGTATTTTCCCGTTACTTTTATAGTAGCTATACCGAATATGATGCTTAAGATGATTACAATGCCTCCTAGTATTAATAAATTCAAATGTTTCATAATATCAATTTTTAACTGCATCCTCCTGCTACTCTTTTCTTCTTTTTTCTGGGTACCGGGGGAAGTGCCGGAGCACTGCTCAAATCCGTTGCATTGCTGCTGCCCGTAAAATACATACTTGCCGCTTTTCTTTTGTTGAACCATTCGATCTCAACAGATGTCGCCATAGACCCCGGGTGACTGGGTTTGATAATGGTTTCGAACCACCTGTTTAATCCTCCGTATAGAACATAATTATTTTGATATCCCAACTGTCTGGTGAGTATCCATGCTTCGCTGGAAAGTGTGGTGCCGTTTGAATAAAAAATGTTTTTTTTGGATATCTGATCAATATAGGGCATCCATTTTTCATCCAGCAATTGCTTCAAGGGGATATTGATTGCTCCCGGGAGATGATATTTACTGTATTCTATAGAATCCCGTACATCGATCAGCATAATCCCGGGATCCAGGTTTATTAAAAGATCAGCCAGTTCATCTGTAGATACCAGGTTGGTCTCCAGCCTGATCTCCCGTAAAAGTTCATCTGCATTCAATTGAACCGATGAAGTTTTCTGTTTTGGAAGGATAGCTGCTATGCTTCCAAATGAAATTAAAATGATACTTAATATAACTCGGGTATTCATAGTCTGCTATTTATATTTCTTTAGTAATATCTTCACGTTTAAATTTCTTCTCAGCCATTTCTGCTACCCAGAACATAAGTGTGGCCACAAGGATCAGGAGCAAAGCAAAATACCCATCACGAATTCCAAGAACATCAGAGATCTTGATAGCTCCTTTATATCCACTCATATACAGGTCTTTCCAGAAAACAAATGTTTCCCCGAAGATAAAGATCCCGATCATACTCCCCAGGATAAACCACATGGCATCTATTTTGCCTATCGCAGCGGCCGTAAAGCTGGTGCCCGGGCAGAATCCACCGATTATGAAACCAGCTCCCATAATGATACCACCGATTATTGCGGAATACACATAATATTCGTTTACATATACAATATCCAGATCGATCAGTCCGACAAAGTTCAGGAATATCAGACCCAGCATCGCTGTAATAGCGGCGGTAAAGAAAACTTTCAATACGGTCGTGTCATATCCGTAAAACATCCCTGCAAGTTTACGACTGGATGAAAAACCTGCCTGCTCCAGGGCAATGCCAAATCCTAATCCGATCACAAATGCGATCAGCAGGTTCAATTCATTTGAAATATTTTGTAGTGGTACTAAAGGTCCCATAATTATATCCAGTTTTTTCTAAAAAAATAAGCCAGTGCAAAGGCGGTTCCGAAAATCGCCATCATGGTAACAAATCCTGCCAGTGACATTACCGACATGCCTGTTAATGCGGCTCCGCTTGTACAGCCCCTTCCCAATTGTGATCCAAAGCCAAACAAAAGGCCACCAAGGGTTGCCATGTAAATCCTTTTGCGTTTTGAGATCCCCGGAGAATGCTCAACGCGGATTTTTAACCTTCCTGCCCATGCTCCGGACAGAAATCCGCCTATTATAACACCTGCAATTTCAAGCACCAGCCAGGTCTTCATCTGATTATCTCCCAGGTATTTACTGAAATAACCTGAGTTTTCTGCATGTTCCGGTGTCACGCTAGTTACAGCACCGATGACCACGCTGCGTGTGGCACCACTTGCTCCAAGCCCTCTTCCAGTAAGGTAAAAAGAAGCCAGAAGCACAAAACCCAACACGATCCCTGCCAAATAGGGATTCATATACGGTTTAGGTTGTTTTAAATTCTCCTTCATATTAATATAAATATCTGCTTGCCTGTCCGGCATAAACTATAATAAATCTTAATGATATATTGCCTATCAGGATTAGTAATCCTGGGATATAAGCCGGTATATGCCGGCCACGTATTTCCAGGAATTCCAGAATTCCCGGAAGGATCATGCCAGTGAATACTGCAATGGTCCAGAATGGGAGCGTATAAGGGCCTCCAAGAAAAAGTTGAGCAGCCTCGATCTGAACCTGCGAGCTGGCTAGAAAACCCATAAACATATGGATGACAAGGAAAATCTCGATCCCGATCAATACCAGGTCCATTCTGCTGAACATATTCCTTTCAAGCTTATCTTTTGACATCATCATTATGGTTGCTGCGCCTGCCGACAGGCCGGATACCAGGAATAATGGTCCCAGAATCGAAGTATTCCATAATGGTCTGGCATTAAAGGCCGATAAGAGAATGCCAGTGTAAATACCCAGAATTACCGAAAAGAAGATCATGATCCAAGCCAATGACTTTCTGTTTCTGATAAAATAGGATTCCAGGGCATATAACCATTTAAATTTCCAGTCCCAGTTTGGAAAGATCTCACGGAGATAAGATGCAGACCAGATAATTGAAACCGGTGTGACAACCATCAGTGTCCAGGCACCCCATGACATCGGACTTTCGAGTTTTATAGTCGTATACAGTTTCCAGAAATAGGGTTTATGATTGAGGTCCAGTAACAAGGCAACTAAACCGATAACAAGCAATATTGGCGTTATCATCGGAGCCAGCTTGATAGCTGTAGGCATATCTTTTTCCTTCCCCCTCAGGTAATAATAAGAGGCGAAATACAGAATACCGGCAGCGAGGCCCCCGAGGAATAAATATAGCGGGATCTCCCATCCCCAGATATGCAACTGGGGGTCTATCTTATAGTTCATCCTGCCACTTGTGATAATTTCTTCCATCATTATGCTTCCGATTTATATTAAAAAATACAATTGAGGATCTGTACCGGCTTCCGGTATAAGTCTTTTATATTTTCTCTTTTTAAGAATATTGGATACTTCGCTGTTTGGATCATCCAGATCGCCAAAATACATGCAATGTGTCGGGCAAACATCCACACATGCAGGTTTCTGACCGTTTTTAACCCGGTGATCGCAAAATGTACATTTGTCCACATATCCTTCAGGATGAGGATACCGGGCATCATAAGGACAGGAAGCTATACAGGCCCCGCATCCTATGCAGTCATCACCGGTTACCAGGACAATACCGCCTTCCGAGTAATGACTTGCTCCAGTTGGACAACATCGTACACATGGGGAGTTCTTGCAATGATTGCATCGCTCCGAGCGGATTTCCAGTTCAAGTTGTGGATAAGTTCCGGCAGTGTTCTCCACGATCCAGTCCCTGCAATGTCCTATGGGGACATTGTTTTCTGTCTGGCATGCAACGACACAGTCGGCACAGCCCACACATTTTTTAGTATCTATTGCCATTGCGTATCTCATGACATCACCTCCTCTTCATTGGGATTCTCTAATTTGAAAGTAACAAAATTGCCACGCATGCCTGTTCCACCCATGACCGGATCAAGGAGCACTTTGGTGATCAACTCTGAATCACTGACTCCCTTACCATAGGCCCTGGATAGCTTTTTGTTAGAATGACCGAATCCGTGTACCATATATACTGAGTCAAACCGGATCCGTTCTGTAATTCTCACTTTTATCGGGAATTTTGATTTAACGCCATCCTGGTTTTCGAGCCAGATGGGTTGTCCGTTTTTAAGACTCCAGTCTTTAGCTACCTGTGGATTAACCCATAAAACGTTTTCATCTACCAGATCTGTGAGATTTGGATTGTTCGCAGTACGGCTGAAAGTATGTGCCGGGGACCTGCCATAATTCAGGCGATAAAAACCTGGAGGTGGTTCCTTATGTTTGGTATATACTGGCATAGGATCAAATCCTTCCGCTGCCAGGTCAGTAGAATATAGCTCAATTTTTCCGGTGTTCGTATTGAATTCGACCTCCTGGTTTTTGAAAAAATACAGGTCATCGTATTCCCTTGGGAATTTTTTCACCCCAAGGCGTTTCATCTCTTCCAATGAAGATCCAACTTGGTTTAACTGCCAGTCCAGCAGTTCCTCAACATCTTTCCATGGGAAGAAATCATCAAGTTCCATTTTACTGGCCAGTTTCTTGACCATCCACCAACTGGGCTTGGTGTTATATTTTGGCTCAACAGCCGGCATTCTCAGGGCAATGTTAGGTTCCCTGTGCTGATCTGTCCGGCAATAATCATATCTTTCAAGATAAGTACATTCAGGCAAAACAACATCCGCATAGCCTGTGATCTCCATAGGCATAGTGTCAATAACCACCATGAATTCCAGGTTTTGAATTGCCTCAAGCGTATTGTTCAGGTCAGGCAGGGTTGAGATCAGGTTGGTACCATTAACGATCCATCCTTTAAAATTACATGCCCTGTCAGGACTAGGGATCGTGGAATCACAAATGTCATTGGAAACAACCTCCAGCGCCAGGTTATACTTCCCGGGATGTGCATCCCGCCAGGTCCGCTTTGGTTTTGGGAATTCAGGATGCGGGTAGGATGGGAGGGATTTTTTTTCAGGTGAATAAAAGCCACCTTTTCTGCCCCATGAACCGAGCAGGGCATTTAATATGGCAACAGCTCTCAATCGTTGTGTATCATCCCCGTACCATGTGACATGCCTTCCCGGGTGTACGATAACTGCCGGAGAGGCATTGGCCATTTCCTTTGCAGTTTCTCTGATCATCTCAGGGGCCAGGGTGGTGATGCCATAAGCCCACTCAGGAGTAAATGACTGAACATGGTTTTTCAACTGATCAAATCCATATGTATATCTTTCCACATAATCTTTATCGTACCATTCTTCAGTTATCAGAACGTTTATCCAGGCCAGCAACAAGGCCAGATCGGTAGCAGGTTTAATGGGAAGCCAGTGTTTGGACTTGCTGGCTGCAGTGGAATATCTTGGATCAACTGTAATAATAGTAGCTCCTTTATCTATGGCTTCAGACATTTCCTGAACCTGGCCGTTATGCATGTTCTCTCCCAGGTGAGAGCCGATCAGCACCAGGCATTTGGTGTCTCTGATATCTGTAAATTCCGGCGATGCAATAATTTCTCCATAGGTAGCAAGGAATGCTGTTTCTCTTGGCCCGCGACATTGTGCAAAAGATGGTGCCGTTATATTTGTTGAGCCTGTCGCTTTCAGCAAGTCGCCAAAAAATTTACCTCCTGAGCCATGAGTAAACAATGCTACACACTCGGGACCATGTTCGTTAGCGATTTTTTTCAGGTTTTCAGCAACCACATCAAGGGCTTCATCCCATGTGGCCTCTTCAAAAACCTGTTTGCCATTTTTCGTTTTCCTGATCAGTGGTGTCTTGAGACGGTCAGTATCGTTGTACATTCCTACACCGCCTGTCCCCCTGGGGCAAAGTCTCCCATTACAATGAGGATCGTCGGCATTGCCTTCTATTTTCCAGATATGTCCTTCGTCGTTTGAATATACCCATCCGGCACATTTCCAGAAACAGATTTCACAATAAGTAGATGTCCGTTTGTACTCCGCACCCGGTTTCTTATTGTCGGCTTTTATAGCTCCTTCAGCCCAGTTAAAAGCCGGAGCAGCTACTGCAGCCCCGCCGATACCCATCGATGATATTTTTATAAAGTCCCTTCGATTGGATCTCATATTAGTTTTTTGTTATAAAATGAACATATGATCATATAAGGATAACAACATATTTGTATTGGTGCAAATGTCCCTTTTTTATCGTACAGAATGTCTGATTCGCATCACAATTAAACATGATATTTATCAGTAACTTTTAATCTGTGATAGATTATGAATAAGAATGAAAATGTCTGATCCAATTGCCAGAAAAATTATCGGCTTGATATCAATCTGACCAAAGGTTTTAATATTTAAAATTCAGCTTGGCTTAATCAAAATACTAATTTTTTGAAAGGGCATCTTTTTTAAATGAAATGCTCCAGATTCCTCTCAGATCACCTAAATTATGACCGGTAGCATTATCATCCGGATAGAGTTCCTTGATGATCTTATAATTTTCGTCCAGGAGATCCGTACCTACCTGTCCATGACATTTCAGGCATAATTCTGCCGAGAGGATAATGGGTTTGAAATAATGAGCCATGTCATCATCCATTATGATCTTAACCTCTGGTGTAAAACCTTTTGCAATATCCCGGGAGTATTTTTCAATTATTTCTCCTTCCATTTTATTTGGGGTGTCCCCTGGATTTCTGGTACGTGAACTCGCCCTTTTAACTTGAATATTGTATACTTCTTCTAATGAATCGACTATAGGATAAGCGTTAACGTTACAAAATTTTAGCGCCTCGGCTATGCCTTCTTCCTGTACGACTTCCTTTAATTTAGATGCCAGGGCCATCTGGGCGATCTGGCTGATCATATCCCCCTTGGCAACAGCCATTTCTTCTAACTCCTCGTCATTTGTATTGGTTTCTTTACGTTCATTATTACAGCCTGGTGTCAATAAAAAAATGCAAAAGAAAAAAAGTAGAAATGTCGCTTTCATAATATGAATTAATATGGATAATAAAGATATCACTATTCTGATATTTGATCAATTTGCTGAATGAATATCTTCGGGTCTTTGAAAAAAACTGGGATTATATATCTTAATTACTTATAGGTATTGTTAACCAGCAGGCATTTCTTGCCAGCAAGTATTCCTTTCCATTAAGTATTGCTTGCCTGTAGGTATTGCTTGCCAACAAGTATTCCTTTTCATTAAGTATTGCTTGCCTGTTCTAATTACTCTCCTGGATATTTTAATCCCCACTGGCCTCGAATAGTGTCCATAAGTTCCATGATTTCCAATGATTCGGATAAAGGCATAATCGTGGATTCGATTTTCCCTGAATTAATACAATTCATAACTTCAATAGCTTCATAACCATATCCGGTCGATTCGAAAGGAACAGATATGGTATCAGACTTTCCATCTTTTCCCTGAATATGAATTTTTGTGGCGTGAAAAAAATCAGGCATGTGAACAAATCCCTCACTTCCATAAATCCATGCATTATGTTGGGTTTCAACATTTACCGCTGAGTTCATCACGGCAAGTGAGCCTGAAGGATATTTGAATATGTAGGCTGACTGCTCGTCCACGCCTGTAATTGAAGGAACAAAGGCAGAACTTATTTCCAGTGGAAGCTCCCTGAAGATCATCTGTGCAAAATTGATGGGATATATGCCCACATCCAATAAGGCCCCACCAGCCAGATCCGGATTATATGACCTGTGGCTTGCATCAAATGGCATGTTATACCCGAAATCGGCTTGCACCAACCGGCATGTGCCTATGATCCCCTCGTTCAGCAGTTGATTGAGTTTTACAGTAGAAGGCAGAAAGCGGGTCCAGACGGCTTCCATCAGGAAAGTTTCACTTTTCCTGGCTTGTTCAATCAACTTTTTAGCCTCAATAGCATTGACTGTCAGGGGTTTCTCACATAAAACCGCCTTTTTGTGCTTCAGGCACATCATAGTATTTTCCAAATGCAGGTTATGCGGTGTGGCAATATAGACGGCATCAACTTCCGGATCCTGTACCAGCATTTCATAATCATCATACGACTTTATAGCATTGTATTTACGGCCAAATGAATTCGCCTTTTTTTCTGAGCGGGAAGAAACAGCATGTAATACCGCGCCGGAAACTGATTGCAGGGAAGTGGCGAATTGACCTGCGATATTACCACATCCCATAATACCCCATTTAAAAGATTTTGTACACATATATGATTTTTTTTAATTTTTCCTAGATTATTCGAAATATTTTCCTAAATTTAAGTGTTACTTTTTACAAGGCTATGTAATTTATTGATAAACAGGTATTTATAAAATTTTAACCACTATGGCACCTCTAATAATTACCTCGGCAATCATAATATCGACAATTATGTTGATTGCATCAAAAAGGTTTCAAAAAAAAGCAGAAAACATTTCTGTCAATAGAAAGGAAATGTAATTGCGGATCTTTGATTTATGAATGAATCTGTTTTTGCATTTTTAATATATGCCGAACACTTTTTAATGATTGTATTCGTACAATAAAAAAATATAATTTCCTTTCATTAATATTTGTTTTAAATTAGTTCGAATCTTGGTTTGAATTGATTTGGAACAATGAATAAGGACAGAAGGTCATTTTTAAAAAATGCCGGTATAACAGGAGCCGGAATAATTTCAGCACCGCTGGTCTCTCCATCATTTGGAGGAACCTCATTATTCCCAGCGTTTAATTTTGAAATAAGTCCTTCCTATGTGCAAAAATCCTGGATGGATCTCGGATTCGGTATGTTTATTCACTTTGGTGTAAATACTTATTATGATAAAGAATGGAGTGATGGCACTTTAGATCCCTATAGGGTAAATCCGACCGGTTTAAATACCATGGACTGGTGCAGGACAGCCCTGGAAGCCGGCATGAAATATATTGTGATCGTCTGCAAACATCATGATGGATTCTGTCTCTGGCCCAGTAAATATACAGACTATACCATTGCCAGGAGTCAATATACGCGTGATCTAGTTGGCTCTCTCGTAAATTCTTGCGAAAAATCTGGTCTTAAAGTAGGATTTTATTATTCCCTATGGGACCAGCATCAAGCTTACATAAATGATGATGATTGGCATATGCTTGACTTTATTAAGAACCAACTGGAAGAATTATTGACCACATACGGACCCATCGTGGAACTTTGGTTCGACGGATTCTGGAAAAGGCAACAAAGTGGATGGACAAAAATCAGTGAAGACCCGCAGGAAGGGGAAGAAAGCACAACCGATCCTAAAGAACGTGACGAAAATTTTATCAACGCTTGGAGAATGGAAGGAGCATACCGGTGGCAAATGGATCACATCTATAATTTTGTCAAAAGTATACAGCCGGATTGCCTGCTACTGAATAATTCCACAAGCGCTTTTAAGGGAGTCCCTTTATTCCCGGTGGACGCCCGGACAGGGGAAAGATATATCGATCTTGAGCATGACCGGAAAATTTGGAACTGGCTGGGGAAAGAAATATATATGCCTTTACAGATCGAAACAACAATGTCTGCCAAGGGGAATCAAAGGTTTCCTTCCGGGAATTGGTACTGGCATGAATGGGACCATTCCGCGCTGTCAAAGGAAGAGATCATGGATCATTTGAAGAAGGCGAAGGCAGCACGGGCTAATCTTTTATTGAATGTCGGCCCCGACTATCTTGGAAAGTTAAGGCCTGAAGATGAGGAAGTCTTGCAGGATTTAAATAATTGATTTGTGAAACAGGCTAGTATTACCCAGGAAAATGTAGAAATACTGCCAGCAAAGGCACAGAAGCAATTTCTTGAACTGAAATTTGGCATGTTTGTACATTACGGGATCAACACTTTTCATGGCGTAGAAATCAGTCAGGGAGATCTTCCCCTCCAAAGTTTCAATGCGGAATCAGTAGATACAGATCAATGGTGTATGACAGCCAGAAATTCCGGGATGAAATATATCGTAATTATAGCAAAGTCAGTTGATGGATTTTGCAACTGGCCCAGTAAGTATTCAAATTATACGGTTCAGTATACTCCTTTCAAAACTGACATCCTTGCTGAATTGGTGAACAGTGCGAATAAATATGGCCTGAAGGTAGGTTTCTCGTATTCTTTATGGGACAACCATATTTTCAGTAAAGCCCTCATGGATGAGGTCTACAATGAGTACATTTTAAACCAGGTCTATGAGCTTCTTACTGAATACGGACCACTGGTTGAATTGTGGTTCGATGGATTCTGGCACAGGCAGGATTTTGGATGGAAGGCAGAAAGTGGATTCGCTGTCTCCCCTGAACAGTTTATACAAACCTGGAGAAGGGAAGGCGCTTTTCGCTGGAAATGGGATTATCTATATGCCACTTGTAAATCCCTCCAGCCAGATTGCCTGATATTCAATAATCCCACCCGATTATTCAGGGGCTTGCCCTTACTGCCCGTTGATGGCCGGGCGGCAGAAAAAGGAGAGGACCTGGAGAGTAACAACAATATCTGGAAATGGCTTGGAAAAGATGTTTTTCTACCTTTACAGATTGAGACAACCCTTTCGCAAAAAGGTAAAGATGCGTATGTTGATGGTAACTGGTACTGGCATCAGTCTGATAATTCCATTGCAAAAAAGTGGAAAATCAGAAATTGGCGGAAAAATGCCGAGAAACTTGGGGCGAACCTGGTCCTGAATGTCGGACCTATGGTAAATGGTCGGCTTCGCCCGGAAGATGAAAAAGTGTTGCTGAGATTCGAAACCAACTAAATATGCAGAAAAAATCCACATTGCGTATACCGGAAGAACTCACCGCCGCTCAAAGGAAATGGATGGATTACCAGTTTGGTGCAAGGCTTACACTGGGTATTAACACCTTTTATGACGTCGAATCCAGCAATGGATCTCTCGATCCATCAATAATTACGCTTGATAAGTTAAACGTTGCAGAATGGGTAAATACAGTAATAGATGCGGGAATGCGATACTGTGTGTTCACTGCCAAAAATCATGATGGATTTTGTAACTGGAATACTCAGCATGGCTTTTATAACATCATGAATACGCCGTTCAACCGTGATATTTTAAATATTCTGGCAGAGGAGTGTTCTAAAAATGGCTTGAAATTAGGCCTATATTATTCCTTGTTGGATTCTTATACTTCATATTATAAGGACGATGAACGGTTTGCCGAATTGATATTTCTTCAAATAAATGAGCTTCTTAACAATTACGGGGAAGTCGTTGAGTTGTGGTTTGACGGTTTCTGGGAGAAACAATCCAGTGGCTGGAACCTGTCACCAACGGACTTCATACTTGCCTGGAGAAATGAAGGGGCATTCAGGTTAAAAATGGATTATCTGTACAGAAATATTAAGCACTGGCAACCTGAATGCATCGTATTGAACGATGCTACCAACGATTTCGTGGGTGTCCCGCTTCATCCTGTGGATGCCAGGTCCGGGGTGAATGTATCCTATGTGGTGGTAGATGAGAAATTCTGGGAATGGCAGGGGAGGGAATCTTATCTTCCACTGGAGATTACTATGAACCTTTCCGGAAAGGATTCCGGGAAGTTTAATCCCGGCAACTGGTATTGGCATGAAAATGATGAATCCTGCCCGGAACAGGAAAGGATTTACCGGTGGCTTGAATTGGCAGGCCGACATGAGGCAAACCTGGTATTGAATTGCTCAATATCACCTGAAGGAACCCTGAGAGATGTTGATAAACAGCTGCTGGAAACATTATGGCATTAAATAATCTCAGATATATTTAGCTTTAGATACACATTATGAAAAACATTAAATTATTCCTGATCCCTTTCTTATTACTGTCCTGCAATATGCAGGAAAATCAAGAAACGAAAAGAACGATCGGCAGCATTGAGCGTCACGATGATGAACTCAACCAGATCATAGCCGAAAACACCGAAATTGAAGTGATTGCTGAAGGTTTTGAATGGTCGGAAGGGCCCCTTTGGATATCCCGGGGCAATTTTTTAATATTCTCCGATATCCCCCCCAATAGGGTATACAAGTGGAGCCAACAGGACAGCCTTTCAATATACCTGGAACCATCGGGCTATACCGGAAATGATCCTAGAAATGGAGAGCCTGGTTCGAATGGCCTTCTGCTAAGCCCTGATGGTGCTTTGGTATTATGCCAGCATGGCGACAGACGCGTAGCCGAAATGAAAGCCTCACTGAATGATCCGAAGCCCGAATACGAAACCCTGGCCGGAATGTATGAAGGTAAAAGATTGAATAGTCCGAATGATGCTTGTTATCATAGTAATGGCGATTTGTATTTCACCGATCCTCCCTATGGCCTGGAAGGGAATGTAAACGATCCTGCAAAAGAAATTGAGTTTCAGGGAGTATACAGACTTACTTCTGAAGGGCAGATTGTTCTGCTGAATGATAAGCTCTCAAGGCCAAATGGGATAGCCTTTTCACCGGATGAAAAAAAATTGTATGTTGCCAATTCGGATCCGGAAAAAGCCATATGGATGGTGTATGATGTAATGAGTGATGGGAATGTAAGCGAAGGCCGAGTATTTTATGATGCGACCGCTAAGGTTGGCCAGGAAAAGGGACTTCCTGATGGCCTGAAAGTTAGTAAAGATGGATTTATCTTTGCTACCGGGCCAGGGGGTGTCTGGGTGTTTAATCCTGACGGTAAACACCTGGGAACCATTAAAACTACCCAGGCAACCGCTAATTGTGCATTTGATACAGAGGAAAAGACCCTTTACATTACAGCAGATATGTTTTTGCTGCGGGTGAACTTGAAATAGAATCCTTTGCTCAATCTAATTGGCATATTTTTCCTGAATCCTGATTGTTACCTGGACTTGGACGGAATACCTGGATTTTAGAATTCGGTACTCAGGTTATTTTTGTTCATCAGGTTAATTTTTTGATAAAATTGATTGAGATTAAGTTTGAGGAAATAATTTTATGTTAATTTTATTTAGAAATTGAAATTATTTTTTGTTTTTACTTTTGGTCTTATGAGAACGATTTTTTTTACCGCATTTTTATTTACAGTATTTGGCCTTTTCAGTCAGGCTCAGATGGTCCGCAATGATATGATGGTCCCGGATATCCTTGAATTCGAAACCTTGAAATGTGATTTCCATATTCATACGGTTTTTTCTGATGGAAATGTCTGGCCTACCATAAGAGTGGAGGAAGCCTGGACAATGGGTTATGATGCCATTTCCATTACTGACCATATTGAATATCAGCCGCATAAAGAATATATCCCTGTTCAGCACAATGCTGGTTACGAAATTGCCATGCCCCATGGGAAAAGACGGAATATCATTGTTATACAGGGAACGGAAATCACAAGGCAGATGCCCCCCGGTCACCTGAATGGTATTTTTATAAACAATGCTGCAAAGATCGAGACTGAATTGATCAGGTTAAAACATTCTGCAAAAACGTCTTCTAACTTCATGGACAGTATTGATCATGAACTGAAAGATTATATGAATGCACTTAGGGAAGCCAATGATCAGGGTGGCTTTGTGTTCTGGAATCACCCGGGATGGACATCGCAGGCACCCGAGGGTATAGAGATCTATGATGTTCATAAGGAACTGATCTCAAAAGGTTGGATTAAGGGAATTGAAGTAGCAAATTCGGGTGAGTGGTATCCGGAGGCATTTCAATGGTGCCTTGACTATGACCTGGCGATGTTGAGTAATTCGGATATACACTCGACGGAGGCATTTTTTGAACGTAGTCCAACGGTGGAACACAGGCCGGTCACCCTGGTTTTTGCCGAATCCAGGTCTGCCGAAGGCATAAGAGACGCTTTGGATGATGCGCGATCTGTTGTCTGGTTCAATAATATGGTAATTGGTCGTGAGAAATATGTCGAACCTCTTTTTTATAATTCAATTGAAGTCTCTGCAGCCTTCTTTACAGATGACAGGGGAAGGAGCTATTATAATCTGAAAAACAATTCTGATTTCATTTTTAATATGGTGGACCTTGATACTCGTGAAAAACTGGATCTGCTTCCCCGCAGCAGCCTGATCATCCAGTTCGATGAGGTCCGGGATGCCCGAAGGATCAGTGTGGAGAATTTCTTAACCGAACCTGATAATACGCTTAAAGTTGTTTTGAAGCCTGCCGGATGATCCTGCTATATCCAATCAATCCGAAGTGAATTCTGGAAAGCAAATCAGATTCTATCCCGGAAAATCTATGTCCTAAGAATCCTTTTCCTAAAAATTCATTGTACATCATCGAATTTGTAACTAATTATGTATAAAATATTCTCAGGGATGTCAATTCGTATTTATCTGCTTGTTTCTGTACTTTTTACCTGTATTAGTTCGATGGCACAGGAAATATCTTCAATCTCTATTGAATCCCTGCCCGGGAAACTGGAATGGATAGAACAACCTGAGCGCTACACTTTTGAATCCGGGATCCTGAAGATCCATTCAGGACCTGAAACAGATATGTTTATTGATCCGCAGGGTGAATATAAAGTCTTAAATGCCCCTGGTGCTGTTTGTCAGCCCACTCCTTATTTTCAACTTTCCGCAAAGGTACATGTGAACTTTGAATCAAAATATGATGCGGGGGTATTGATATTGTATGCAAATGATACACATTGGGCCAAATTGTGTTTTGAATATTCCCCACAGGGCGAACCTATGGTTGTTTCCGTGGTGACAAGAAATATTTCTGATGACGCTAATGGTTCGGTCATAGAGGGATCTGTAGTATATCTTCGTATATCTGGCCTGGGGACAGCATATGTTTTTCATTATTCATCGGATGGAAAGTTCTGGCACTTTGTCAGGTATTTCCATATGGAAACAGATGATCCTGTGTATGCTGGGTTTTTATCTCAATCGCCTACCGGAGAGGGCTGTGAAGCAGAATTTAAAGATATTGTTTATAAGAATAAAAAACTTGAGGACCTGCGTAATGGATCCTGATATTTCTTATGGTTTAATTTTACACAAATTAATGAGATCTTAAATTTATGAACATGAATCGGTTATATTATGTAATTTCAGTGCTCCTGTTAACTTTATTTCTTACTTCCTGCTCGGAAAAAGAAAAGGATCAGGAATGGGTATCCCTATTCAATGGTGAAAATCTGGATGGCTGGGAAACGTATCTCAGTTATCAGCCAGGTTCCGGGAATGAGGAAATTATTGGTGTTAATAAAGATCCGGATAATATCTTCTCAGTGGTGGATGGAAACATCAGGATAGATGGCCGCATATGGGGCGCACTCACTACCGTTGAGGAATTCGAAAATTATCACTTACGTTTTAAGTTTAAATGGGGGGAGAAGAGATATCCACCCAGGGAAAATGAAAAACGGGATAGTGGATTACTTTATCATTGTGTGGGTCCGCACGGCGCTCAAAGCGATCACTGGATGCGAAGCCACGAAAGCCAGATCATGGAAGGTGATTGCGGGGACTATCATAGCCTTGATGGAGCTCAGATAGATGTACATGTGGATTCGGTTGAAATCGATGGCCGCATCAATCTGAAATATTCAGAAACAGGGCATTTGTTAGAAGGTGTGCATCAGAGGGTGATCAAATCCGGCACCTACGAAAAACCTACAGGCCAGTGGAATGAAATGGAACTTATCGTAGATAACGGTAATATTACGCACATTATGAATGGGAATGTGGTCCTCAAAGCCACAAACTCCAGCCAGTCGATCAATGGAAAACTGGTTCCCTTAACAAAAGGGAAAATTCAATTTCAGTCAGAAGCCGCAGAAGTTTTTTATAAAGATATTGAAATCAAGGCTTTATGAGTTTAAAGTTCAAACTCCTTCTAATTTTGGAATAAAATACACGCATTATATAATTATAGGGTTTTAAAATTTTTATAAAATGAAAAGATTTCTTTTAATATTATTAACGCTTTCGATATTCTCAATCCCCGATCTTGCTCAAACTGGATATCAGCCAACAGAAGAAAACCTGAAAAACAGGGAGTGGTTTCAGGATGCGAAATACGGTATGTTTTTGCACTGGGGAGTGTACTCGGTCATGGCTGGTGGTGGTGATATGGGTATTGCTGAATGGATTATGAACCAAAAAGAGATCCCTATCGTGGCCTATGAAGATCTTCCGAATTATTTTAATCCTTTCGAATTTGATCCTGCAGAATGGGTTTCCGTGGTAAAAGAAGCAGGGATGAAATATATCACCATAACCAGTAAGCATCATGATGGATTTGCCATGTATGATTCCGAGGTAAGCAACTGGGATATTGTAGATCGTACACAATACGGGAAAGATGTGCTTAAACTATTAAAAGAGGAATGTGATAAACAAGGGATAAAACTATTCTTCTATTATTCGCAATTAGACTGGCACCATCCCGATTACTATCCAAGAGGACGGACAGGACAGGGATATACAGGGCGTCCCGATTCCGGTGACTGGGATACGTACATTGATTTTATGAATACCCAGTTAACAGAATTGCTGACCAACTATGGCGATATCGGAGGGATCTGGTTTGATGGGATGTGGGATCAGTGGAATGCGGACTGGCAATTGGATAAAACGTATGCCCTGATCCATAAATTACAACCGGGAACCCTGATAGGAAGTAATCACCACAAAGCACCTTTACCCGGCGAAGATTTTCAGATGTTTGAAAGAGACCTTCCCGGTGAAAATACCATGGGCTTCAATCAAACCTCCGCTATCTCCGCACTACCTCTGGAGATGTGCGAAACGATGAATGGTTCATGGGGATACAATATTAAGGACAGAAGATTTAAATCAACAAAGCAGTTAATACAAACCATGGTTAAAGCCGCAGGGTATGGCGCCAATTTCCTGCTGAATAATGGCCCACAGCCCAATGGAAAATTACAGGCAGAGAATATGGATACTTTGAAGGTAATCGGGAATTGGCTTGAGAAATATGGGGAATCCTATTATGGAACAAGAAAAGGTCCGGTGCCTCCACGTGAATGGGGGGCTACCACTCAAAAAGGCAATACTGTTTATGTTCATGTCATGAATTTGAGGGATGATGCCGTTTTTCTGCCAAATTTTACCGATAAAATCGAATCTGTTTCACTGTATGATGATGGCTCAAAATTAAAGTTCAAACAGGATAAATTCGGAACGGTCATTAATGTGCCTTTTGAAGTCCGGAAGGAAATCGATACGATCGTTGTTGTAAAAATAAAATAATCATATGAACCCGGGGAAACAGAAGGGAATGATTGGTATAAAGATCGGATCAAATGTGCTGACGGATTCCCAGGGTCTGCTGGACCAATCCCGGATAAAGGATCTTGTATTACAGGTCGCAGAGGTAAAAAAATCCGGATATGATGTTGTATTGATATCATCAGGGGCGGTGGCCGCAGGGCGTTCCATTTACCAACCCAAGAATAAATTCGACGCGGTTGGACTTCGGCAGATGTGGTCCTCCCTGGGACAGGTAAGGTTAATTGAAGCTTATTCACGGCTTTTTAAAGATCAGAGACTTATCTGTTCACAGGTGCTTGTAACCAGGGATGATTTCAGGTCAAGGGACCATTTTCAAAACATGAAAAATTGCTTTCAGGTTCTACTGAAGAATAATATTATCCCAATAGTCAATGAGAATGATGTTATTTCCGTAACAGAATTGATGTTTACGGATAATGATGAACTGGCAGGTTTGGTTGCCGGAATGCTTAACCTGAATCCTTTGATCATTTTAACTTCAGTTGATGGGATTATGAATATGGCTGAACAGGATGACTCGGCCCTGATCCCACGGATCCATGCTGGTGACCGTGAATTCGAGAAACATATCAATACCGAAAAATCAGCCTTTGGGAAAGGTGGAATGCTTACCAAGGCACATATGGCCGCAAAGGTAGCGTCACATGGGATAGAAGTGGTAATTGCCAATGGCCTTAAAAGTGGAATAATCAATGCTGTGCTCGAAGGTTCTTCACAATGTACCCGGTTTATTCCCTCTCCCGGGAAGTCAACTATAAAAAAGTGGTTATCCCATGCTAGAGGCTTTGAAAAAGGGGCCGTTGTGATCAATGAGGGTGCTTTGAAAGCTTTGAGATCAGAGAAGGCCATTAGTTTGCTTCCGGTAGGAATTACTTATATAGAAGGACATTTTAAAAAGGGAGATGTCATCATGATCTATGATGAAAAAAGAACCCAGGTCGGCCTGGGTATAGCCAGATATAGCGATGAGAAAGCAAGGACTGGGATTGGAATGAAAAATCAACGGCCGGTTATTCACTATGATCACTTATTTATGTTTTAACTATGAAAAATCAGGAGATATTTGATCATGCCAGGAAGGCTTGTAGAGACATCATACATTTCACAAACGGGCAGGTTACAGAAATATTGAAACAATTAGCTGCTGAAACCATCAGGGCAACTGATCATCTGATTGAGGAAAACAAAAAGGACCTTGACAGGATGCCGGAGGATGACCCAAAATTAGACCGGCTTAAGCTTAATCCGGAACGAATCCGGAACCTCGCCGCCGACATATTGAATGTAAAAGGCCTTGAATCTCCTCTGGGAGAAATAATAGAAGAAAGGACCTTGAAAAACGGATTGCAACTTGAAAAAATTCGTGTTCCACTGGGTGTGGTCGGTATTATTTATGAAGCAAGACCCAATGTGACCTTTGATGTATTTTCATTATGCCTGAAGTCAGGGAATGTATGTCTGTTAAAAGGTGGTAGTGATGCGCATTTTTCTAATCTTGCTATTATTCAGATCCTGCACGGCGTATTGGAGAAGTCAGGTCTTAATAAAAACATTGTCCAGCTCTTACCCCCCGACAGGGAAGCAACAGCTGAAATGATGAATGCCTCTGATTATATTGACATAATTATCCCAAGGGGGAGCCAGGGATTGATCGACTTTGTCAGACATAATTCCAAAGTCCCTGTAATTGAAACAGGGGCTGGAATAGTACATACTTATTACGATCAGGATGCTGATATAAAAAAAGGGAAGACCATCATAACAAACGCCAAATTAAGAAGAGTAAGTGTATGTAATGCCCTCGATTGCCTTATCATCCATGCTTCCAGGCTACAAGATCTTCCGAATCTGTGTGAGGAGCTCGCCAAAGGTGGTGTTGAAGTATACGCCGATGAAGATGCCTATACGGTTTTAAAGGGTAATTATCCAGATAAGCTGTTATTCCCGGCCCTTGAAAGCCATTTTGGAACAGAATTTCTGGCAAAAAAGATATCCATCAAAACGGTACCAAGTGTAGACAGGGCACTTGATCATATTGCTGAATATAGTTCAAAACACAGCGAGGCTGTCATTTCAGAAAACCAGGAAATAATCAGCAGGTTCTGCAAGGAAGTAGATGCAGCCGTGGTATATGCAAATACTTCTACAGCCTTCACCGATGGAGCCCAGTTTGAAATGGGAGCTGAAATTGGGATCAGCACTCAAAAACTTCATGCCAGGGGACCTATGGCACTTAAAGAACTTACCAGCTATAAATGGATAGTGACCGGCCAGGGTCAGATCAGGGAAAATTAAATGGTATTGACGCGACATCATTTTGAGTTTATCAGAATTATGTTATTTTTAGGTAAAAGAATAATGAATGTATCTTAACAGGATTAAATACCTCTACCGCCGGATAACCTTTCACCTTCCTATTGAAGCTTTAGTCTGGAGTGCGGGTTTATTGATCCTGGCGCTATTTAATCCGCATGATGGAGAACATATGTCCATGTGCGTATTTAATAATGTGGGATTCAAGTATTGCCCCGGCTGCGGACTGGGGAGATCTATTTCATATTTTCTGCACGGGGATGTTGTTATGTCTTTCTCCGCACACCCGGCAGGTATTCCAGCCGTGATAATACTGTTTTTCAGAATTTATAAGTCGACTATAGATTATATAAAAAGGTTAAAACTTAATTATTGAGATTATGGCAAGTGTATTAAAACTTTTACCAGAACTGCAAGGCCAGGAAATGTCTTATATACAGGACCTGATCAAGCCAATGGCCGATGATGAAGCCCAGTTATTTGCAAATATTTACAGAACAAGGAGACGTGATCCACAATTGATCTTGATTACCACCATACTGGGATTTTTTATAATTGCAGGGGTGCAGCGGTTTCTTGTTAACCAGATAGGAATGGGACTGCTTTACCTATTTACCGGTGGTTTATGTCTTATTGGAACAATCGTTGACCTGGTTAATTATCAAACCCTGGCTTTTGATTACAACAGGAAGATTGCCGATGAAGTATCCCTGATGACTAAAAATTCTTAAGACTTGATAGATCTTGAATATATCCCCCCTGTGTTTCAGCAGTATGTGAAATGGGTAAAAGAGTATAATGTTATAACTCTTCTGGAAAAGGATTATAAAAGTGGGCTCTCCTTTTTTGAGAAGATCTCGAAAGAAAAACAGGATTATTATTATGCACCCGGCAAATGGTCGATAAAAGAAATCCTCCAGCACCTCAATGATGTTGAAAGGATTTTTATATACCGTGCATTACGGTTCTCACGCCTTGATCCCATTGATCTGCCAGGTTTCGATGAAGAGTATTATCTTGAGGCCACTTCACTGGATGAAATTCCATATCGAAATCTGCTAAGTGAGTGGACTTCTTTGAGAGAATCATCAATTCTGTTTTATAAGAATATTGATCCTAAATTTCTGGACAGGACCGGTAGGGCAAGCGGACAGGAATTTTCTGTCAAATCAATCGGATATATACTGGCCGGGCATACCCGCCATCATATCGAAATAATAAAGAAGCGTTACCTGGCAGCATGACATTTGACTGGCTGAATATTGCCAAAAGGTTAGAAGCTATTGCCCAAACAGGGTTTACTTATTCTAAGGATGACTACGATAAGGAACGGTATCAGGAGATCCGTGAAATAAGTCATACGATATTTAAGCATTACACTGAAGCTCCCCTTGAAAAAATCCGGGAATTGTTTGCAAAGGAAAATGGTTATCCAACACCAAAAGTGGACATCCGTGGCGTGGTTCTTCAGAAAGATCAGATTTTGCTTGTCAAAGAAAAAACAGATGGCCTGTGGTCACTTCCCGGTGGCTGGGCTGATATAGGATATACACCCTCAGAAGTAGTCGTGAAAGAGGTTAAAGAGGAGGCTGGTTTAGATGTGAAGCCAATGAAGCTGATGGCTGTGTTAGATAAAAAACGCCATGCTCACCCTCCCAGTGCTTTACATGTGTACAAAATGTTCTTTCTTTGTCACATCACCGGCGGAAACCTTGAACCTGGTATGGAGACTTCAGAAGTTGCTTTTTTCAGCCAGGATGAACTTCCAGATCTTTCTGCGGAAAGAAATACTCTGGAACAGATACATTTGCTTTTTGAAAACGGACAAAACCCTGAAGCACCAACTCGGTTTGACTGAATTATTATGAAGAAGAAGATCCCTCCCTTTAGTTCCATGATCTTATTTGAAAACGAGGATTATATCATAATCAATAAACCCCCGTATCTATCATCCCTGGAAGACCGCCTTGAGGAGATAAATGTATTAAAACTGGCCAGGATGTATCATAATGGTGCTCAATTATGTCATAGACTGGATAAGGATACATCAGGGGCCCTTATTGTATCCAAGCACCCCGATGCTTATAAATTCATGACCCAGGAATTTGAAAAGAGATCAGTAACAAAAACATATAGGGCTGTTTCTGACGGGCTACATCATTTTTCCAAGCTCCGACTGGAAAAGGCTTTGAGCTCCATGCCTAAAGGCACATCACATATCGATGAAAGATTCGGAAAGCGATCTGTTACTATATTTAATTCTATAAGAGCATATAAAAAACATACCCTGATTGATTGCAAACCAATTACCGGCAGATTGCACCAGATCAGGGTCCATCTGGCCTACCTTAAAGCGCCCATAACCGGTGATATTAATTATGGTGGTAAACCATTCTTTCTCTCTTCTGTAAAAAGAAACTATAAAATTGGTAAGTTTGCAGAAGAACAACCTTTAATTCAACGATTGGCACTGCATGCATATCACCTGAAATTCCGGTTGTTTAATGGTGAATATGAAGAAGTTACGGCTCCCTATCCAAAAGATTTCAGGGTATTGCTGCAGCAGCTTGAGAAAAACACCTGAATCGAAGGAATTATTATTGGAATAATTGTTTTTCTTTAACATTAGCTCTATTTTTGTGCCTCGTTTTGCGTGAATGCAATTTCAAGTAAAAATTAAAATAAATAAAAATTGAACACTTTAAGTTATAAGACCATTTCTGCCAAAAAGGAATCAGTAGAGAAAAACTGGTGGATAGTTGATGCTGATTCAAGGGTTTTGGGTCGGGTAGCCAGTGAGGTTGCCAAAATAATTCGAGGCAAGCATAAGCCTTCTTTCACACCTCATATTGATTGTGGGGACAATGTGATTGTGATCAATGCAGAAAAGATCAGGATGACTGGTGATAAAATGAACAGTAAGGAGTATGTCTCCCACTCAGGTTATCCAGGAGGACAAAAAAGATTGAACCCTAAACAAGTTATGGCGAAAAAACCTGAAAGGATCTTTGAATATGCAGTTAGGGGCATGTTGCCGAAGAACAGGCTGGGCAGGCAATTATTTAAGAACCTGCATGTTTACATTGGAGATCAACATCCGCATGAAGCACAAAATCCTAAAGTACTAGAGCTAAAATAAAAAACACTTATGGATAACATCAACGCAATAGGAAGAAGAAAAACAAGTGTTGCCAGGTTGTATATGATTCCTGGTAAAGATGATTTCACTATCAATGGGCAGAAGTTAGAGGACTACTTCGAATCGGAGATATTGCAGATTATCAGCAAGCAGCCTTTTGAGTTCATCGAATTTGATGGTGGGTATGAGATAAAGGTTAATGTTAAAGGAGGTGGATTTAAAGGACAGGCTGAAGCCGTACGTCTTGCTTTATCAAGAGCATTGGTCGATCTGAACGAAGAATATAAGCCGATCCTGAAGAAAGAAGGCTTCCTCACCAGGGACCCGAGGATGGTTGAGAGAAAGAAATATGGCAAAAGAAAAGCCAGGAGAAGATTCCAATTCAGTAAACGATAATCAATTAATAAATATATTTAATGACTAAATTAACTTACAAAGACTTACTTGATGCTGGTGTCCATTTCGGACATTTGACGAGGAAGTGGGATCCGCGTATGGCTCCATATATATTTATGGAACGAAACGGTATTCATATCATTGATCTGAATAAGACCCTCGCTACCCTCGATGAAGCTTCAAACGCTATTAGGACAATCGTCAGGAGCGGACGAAAGGTACTGTTCGTTGCGACAAAAAAACAAGCAAAATCAATTGTAGAGGAAGAGGCTAAAAGACTGCGAATGCCGTATGTAACTGAAAGATGGCTGGGTGGTATGCTTACAAATTTTACCACAATCAGAAAATCCTTAAAAAAGTTATCTTCTATTGAGAAACTCATGAAGGATGAATCTTACCTTAACCTGGCCAAGAGGGAAAGGTTGATGGTGACACGGGAGAAAGATAAGCTGAATAAAGTCCTGGGAGGGATTTCTGAATTGACCCGTCTTCCTGCTGCTGTTTTTATTGTAGATGTTAAGAAAGAGCATATAGCAGTTAAAGAAGCACAGAAATTGAATATTCCGATATTTGCCATGGTGGACACCAATTCAAATCCAACTGTTGCTGATTTCCCTGTCCCGGCAAATGATGATGCCTATAAATCAATTGATATTATTGTTAAATATCTTACAAAAGCTGTTGAAGAAGGACTCCTCGAAAGAAAGAAAGATAAAGATGAGTTGAGGTTACAGCAGGAAGAAGATGAGAAGCGCCAGATGGATGAAGGTGCTCAACCGGAAACCGTTTCAGGAGAAAAGCCCGCTACCGAAGGTAAGAAGGTAAGTGAAGCAAAGGAAGAGAAAAAATCTGAGCCTAAAGTTGAGGCAAAGGCAGAAGCCAAAACGGTAGCAAAGAAAGATACGGCAAAATCTCCTGAGAAAACTGAAGAAAAGGTAGAAGCTAAAGTAGAAGAAAAACCTGCAGCTGAGACTAAAACAAAATCAGAAGAAAAAGCTAAGGAGACCGTTGAGGCAGCTGAAGACGCTGATAAAAAGTAAAAAAATATATAATCTGATATAAAACTAAATTGGACATTGATTTATATCGGTGTTCAATTTTTTTGTACATGCATAAAACAACATAAAAAGATGGCAATTACAGCACAAGACGTAAATAAACTTCGAAAAATGACAGGTGCCGGAATGATGGACTGCAAAAAGGCACTTACCGAAGCAAATGGAGACTTTGATAAAGCCGTGGAGATCTTAAGAAAAAAAGGACAGAAGATTTCAGCTTCACGGGCCGGAAAGAAAGCTTCAGAAGGATCAATTTTTGTTAAATCCGTCGATAATGATTCAAAGTGTATTCTGGTCGCTTTAAATTGCGAAACAGATTTTGTGGCTAAGAATGATGAATTTAAAACATTAGGTCAGACCATAGTCGACCTGGCTGCGGAGAACAACCCTTCAGGTATTGAAGAATTGCTTGCAATAAAAGATGGCAACCTGAGTGTAGCTGAGAAAATCGAAGAACTAATGGGTAAAATAGGAGAGAAACTAGAAATATCAGCCTATGAAGAACTGTCAGGTGATAAGGTGATATCATATATACATGCTAATAATAAACTTGGCGTAATGGTTGCCTTAAAGGGTGTTAATGGTACCGATGTTGACGAAGCCGGGAAAGATGTTGCCATGCAGATAGCAGCTATGAATCCTGTAGCTGTTGATAAGGATGGTGTTCCCCAGGATGTGGTCGAAAAGGAAATTGAAATTGGTAAAGAACAGGCACGAGCCGAAGGTAAACCAGACAACCTTCTTGAAAAAATCGCCACTGGTAAATTGAATAAGTTCTATAAGGAAAATACGCTGCTGAATCAGCAATTCGTTAAAGATAGCTCACAAACAATTGCTAAGTACCTGGATAGCATTAATAAAGGACTTACAGTTACGGCGTTTAAACGCATTGTAATAGGATAATTTGATTCCCGCCATTGGCGGGATTTTTTTTGTCCTTGCAAAATTGAAGAAAGGGCCTTAGTTTGCAGGAATGCAAAGGATCTCACTGATAGCTGCCATGTCGGAAAACAGGGTAATTGGCAAAAACAATAAACTACCCTGGAAGATGCCGGCCGATCTTGCACATTTTAGAAAGATCACAAAAGGGCATCCGTTTATAATGGGACGAAAAAGTTACTTGTCAGAAGATCAACTGCTTTCTGATAAATTATCCATAATACTGACCCACCATACCACAGACCGTCTGCCTCACAATTGCATAAGGGCCGAAAGCCTCGGAGAGGCCCTGAGCATCCTGACTGAAGAAAAGGAAATTTTCATTCTGGGTGGGGGAGAGGTCTTCCGTCAGTCGCTTTCTATAGCAAATCACATTTATCTAACCCTTATCCATGCCCATATTCAGGGAGATACTTATTTTCCTGAAATTAATCATCTTCAATGGAGATTGTTACGGCAGGACTTCCATAAGAAAGACGATCAAAACCGATACGACTATAGTTTCATAGAATATACCCTGGGCTGATTGATGTGTTTTTCTGTAATATGGTCGCCATTGATTTAAATAGTTTCATGGCAGGTTTCCAAGGCATATTTAATTCATCGGAAATCCTTACAATTTGCCTAATATTATTTATTTTTAATACCCAATTTAAACTTTTTAATTATACATGTCGGCTTTTTTAATTGGACTGGATATCGGTAGCTCCTCTGTTAAGGCTTCCCTGCTTGAAATTGAAACCGGAAAGGTAGTTTCATCAGCCACTTCGCCTGAAAAAGAGATGGAGATCATGAGTGATCATCCGGGATGGGCAGAACAGGATCCGGAAACCTGGTGGTTTCACGTCAAACAGGTTGTGCAGGATCTCAAATCGAAAACAAACTTAAACCCGGAGGATATTGGGGCAATAGGAATTTCATATCAGATGCATGGACTTGTTTTGATCGATAAAGATAAAAATGTGTTGAGACCATCAATCATCTGGTGTGATAGCCGGGCCGTTGATATAGGAGAGCAGGCATTTGAATCATTGGGAGAAAAATTGTGTCTGAGTCATATGCTTAATTCACCCGGGAATTTTACGGCCTCAAAACTGAAGTGGGTAAAAGATAATGAACCTCATATCTACGATAAAGTATATAAATTCATGCTTCCAGGTGATTTTATCGCTATGAGATTTACCGGCGATATCCGGACAACCGCCTCGGGCCTTTCAGAGGGAATATTGTGGGATTTTAAGGCAAATGATTTGTCTGCCCTGGTTATGAAACAGTATGAACTGAACAATGACCATGTCCCGGAATTAACACCCACATTTTCTATACAGGGGACCGTATCTTCTAAAGCCGCCGGGGAATTGGGGCTTGCTGAAGGAATACCTGTTGCGTACAGGGCAGGAGATCAACCAAACAACGCATTTTCATTAAATGTATTACATGCAGGTGAGATAGCCGCAACAGCCGGGACATCGGGTGTTGTTTACGGGATCATCGATGAGGCTAATTATGATCCCAAATCAAGGGTCAATACATTCGTGCATGTTAATCATAAGGCTGAAAGTCGGAGTTATGGCGTGCTTTTATGTATTAATGGTACAGGTATTCAGAATAGCTGGCTAAAGCATAATACGGGAGACATGGACTATCCGGAAATGAACCGGTTGGCATCTGAAATTCCGATAGGTTCAGACGACTTATATACCTTTCCATTTGGAAATGGTGCTGAACGGGTCCTTGGGAATAAAGATGTAGGGGGCAGCACATATGGCCTGAATTTCAACAGGCATAACAGAGGGCACGTGCTGAGATCCGCCCAGGAAGGAATTGTTTTTGCCCTTCGTTTTGGCTTTGATGTAATGAAAGATATGGGCATGAAAATGAATATAGTGAGGGCCGGAGAGGCAAATATGTTCCTAAGCCCCATATTCAGGGAAGGATTTGTGCATACCAATAATGTGGTTGTGGAACTGTATAATACGGATGGAAGCCAGGGCGCTGCCAGGGCGGCCGGCGTAGGAGCAGGATTATATAAAGATTTTGGAGAGGCTTTCCAGGGGCTGGAAATAAAACAGCGCTATGACCCTGATCAAAAATTGATAGACCAGTACGAAGAGAAATATCAAAAGTGGTTGAATATATTAAATAAAAAAATATTATGAGCAATACGTATTTCAAAGGAGTGAATAAAGTTGTATTTGAAGGAAAAGAATCTGATAACCCATTGGCATTTAAATATTATGATCCCGAGAAAGTGGTGGCCGGGAAAAAGATGAAGGATCATTTCAGGTTCGCCATAGCCTATTGGCATTCATTCTGTGGCACAGGTAATGATCCGTTTGGGCCGGGTACCAAAGTATTCCCCTGGGATGCCAATGCCGATCCGCTTACCAGGGCTAAAGATAAAATGGATGCTGCTTTTGAATTTATCACAAAAATAGGGGCACCTTATTATTGTTTCCATGATTTCGATCTTATCGACGAGGGAAATTCGCTTGCTGAATCCGGGAAGCGTCTCAAAACCATCATCGAATATGCGAAACAAAAACAGCAGGAAACAGGTGTAAAACTATTATGGGGGACTTCGAACCTCTTCTCAAATCCACGTTTCATGAATGGTGCTGCTTCAAACCCGGAATTTTCTGTTGTAGCCTATGCCGGGGCGCAGTTAAAAAATGCCCTGGATGCTACTATAGAACTGGGTGGGGAAAACTATGTATTCTGGGGTGGAAGAGAAGGTTACATGAGCCTCTTGAATACGGATATGGGCAGAGAGCAGGATCATATTGCCACTTTCTTTCATATGGCTAAGGATTATGCCCGTAAACAAGGATTTAAAGGTAACTTTTTCATAGAACCAAAGCCCATGGAACCCACCAAGCACCAGTATGATTACGATGTGGCTACCGTTACAGGATTTTTGAGGAAATATGACCTGATGGATGATTTTAAATTGAATATTGAAGTAAATCATGCCACCTTGGCCGGACATACTTTCCAGCACGAGCTGCAGGTAGCTGCTAATGAAGGATTACTAGGAAGTATCGATGCAAACCGGGGTGATTATCAGAATGGATGGGATACCGACCAGTTTCCCAATAATGTGTATGAAATTACGGAAGCTATGCTTGTAATACTGGAGGCTGGTGGATTTAAAGGAGGTGGCATAAATTTTGATGCTAAAACAAGAAGGAACTCTACGGATCTGGAAGATTTGTTCCATGCACATATTGGTGGTATGGATGTGTTTGCCAAATCGTTGCTAGTAGCAGATGCAATCCTTCAGAATTCTGATTATAGAAAATTAAGAAAAGAGCGCTATGCTTCTTTTGATTCAGGAAATGGTGCAGCTTTTGAAGCTGGCAGGCTGAAACTGGAAGACCTGCAAAAAATTGCAGGAGAAGTGGGTGAGCCGAGTCTTACCAGTGGAAAGCAGGAGTTGTACGAAAATATTTTGAATCAATTTATGTAATTGAAATCAAATTTGAGCGTTTCTATTTTAGGAAACCGTTAATGATAAATGAAATCTGTAAGATTACCAGTAATTCTGTTGCTGGTATTCCTGACTATGGCATTCAATGTTTTTGGTCAGATTGGATATCAGCTTTATAAGGACTACAAGATAAGAGGAACGATCACGGATGCATTGACCAAGGAACCTATCAATGCGACCCTGGTTTTTGAAAGTGTGCCGGATGCCTCAGATGTGTATATCACTGGTTCTGGCAACACTGATGGTGCATTTGAAGTTACCATACGAACAGACCAGAAGTACGTAGTTGAAGTTACCTCGGATAATTATAAACCCGAGATCGACACGGTGCTGATCGGGGGAAATCAAAGTGGTTTGAATTTCGAGCTGCTATCTGTCAAGCCAGGGCAATTATTAAGATTGTACAATATTTATTTTGCCCAGGGAGACTACAAAATACTTGACCAGTCACTTCAGGAAATCTCCGAACTCGTAATGTTGCTCAACCAGTATCCTGACATGAAAATACAGCTCGAAGGGCATACTGACCGGCTCGGGGGAAGAAGAGCAAATATAGAGCTTTCCGAGAATCGGGTATTGGAAATAAAGAAGTATTTAGTTAATCATGGGATTGACCACAAAAGGGTAAAAACCGCTGCTTTTGGGGGCAGCAAGCCTATCTCTACTGAAAATACCGAAGAATCAAGACAAATAAATAGAAGGGTGGAAATCAGAATTCTTTCGATCTGATTTGCATTAGTCCCTTTAAGTTTTTTAAATTGTCCCGGTTAACCAACCTGATTCCTAAATGAAGCGAATTTTCTTGGCATCTGCATTGATGCTGATGGCCAATATTGCCATAGCCCAGGAAGTCCAGTGGGCCTCAAGTGTATTGGATTTTTCTACCCAATTATCGGAATATCAATATTCTGCAACACAGGTTCTTGGCAAACCTGATGTGCTTCCTGACTATGGGGATAATCCCAATGCATGGCTGCCCTCCAGGCCCAACAGAATGTCCTTCGTAAAAGTGGGCTTTGAGCAACCCATGCACGTCCGGCAGATTGCCATAGGAGAATCTTTTAATCCGGGTGCTTTATACCAGGTATTTCTATATGATGAAAACGACAGGGAATATCTTCTGAATACTTTTATTCCCAGGGAATTGAATGTTGAAGGGAGATTGCTGAACATATTTCTTTCGGAGACAGAATATGCGGTCAGCGCCCTTAAAATTGTACTTGATGGAAGCCAGGTGCCAGGGTATAATGGCATCGATGCTATTGGGATCTCCGGATCAACTGTGCCTATAACGGCGGAAAGAGAAATCGCTTTTCGGCGAAATCCGGGTCTTGAAAACCAGTTTTTATCTCTCGGAGCCGGATTAGATGTGTCGGAATCCCGTCCGGTATATGTAAAATCCCTGAATACAATGTATTTCACAAGGGCATATAGCCCGCAAAACATTGGCGGAGTTGATGATCCGGGTGATATCTGGCAGTCAACGTACGATGAGACCAGTGGCCGATTTCAGGAAGGAGTTTCACTGGGAGAAGGGATCAATGATATTGGATATAATAGTACTAATGATGTGATGTATGCCGAGGGTAGCCTTACACTGCTATTGGGCAATATTTCCGGTAAAACCAGTACTGCAGCTAAAAATGTGATAATGACCACCAGGACTGATGGGGAATGGGGTGATGTCAAGGAACTAAAAATTCAAAACAGTCGAATTGCCTCTATCGATGCCGACTATACCATCGTTCCGGGTGATTCTATTATCATCCTCTCCACATTACGATACGATACTGAAGGTGAAAGGGATCTTTACATGATCAGACAGTTAAATGGGAACCGCTGGTCAGAACCTGTGAACATGGGGGGAGATATAAATACCACACTGGATGAATATTCACCTTATTATTCTGAAAGTGAGCGATCTCTGTATTTTGCTTCAAATGGATATCCTGGTTTTGGGGGAAGTGATATATTCCGGATTACAAGGATAGGTGATTCCTGGACCAATTGGACCACGCCTGAAAATCTTGGCGGAGACATCAATACTGATACAGATGAGAATTATTTTTTCTTTGACGATGCTGATGAATACGCATTTTTTACAAGGATGAATATAGACAGTACTTTTGGCATAATCAGGGTTGAAAGACCGGTATTTTTGGAGAAAACCCCTATGGTCACGTTACAGGGGAATGTTGTTAACAGGGAAACTGACAGGCCTGTAAACTCGGTAATTTCAGTATTGATATTACCGGAGGAAAGGACCTATGGAATGACGATTTCAGACCAGACCACTGGTGCCTACGAAATCATGGTACCCTCCGGGAATGAATTCGTTTTGTTCTGTGAAAAAGAAGGATTTGAGGTTTTTGAAACATCCCTGGCTCTTGAAAACAGGAATACTGAGTATACGTATAACCTTGATATAGAAATGGGACTGGGTGTACTCGTTCCTGATGAGGTGGTTGCCGCCACCGATGAGCCGCCTGAACAACCTGAAGTCAGACCCGGACCAGTGGCCGATACGGATAGGACCTCAGGCGATGCTTATGATATTACTTTTGACTTCAACTCCGATAAGATTACCGAAGAGTCATACCCCGTTATAGACTTACTGGTGGTATTCATGGAAAATAATCCAGATATGGATATTGAATTAGCAGGTTTTACCGACCATATTGGTGATGAAAAATACAATAATGAACTGGCGCTCAGAAGGGCATCTGCCGTTAAAAAGTATATGACCGACAAAGGGATAAAATCAAACCGGATCACTGTTCTGGGATTCGGGGAAAGAATGACTGCTGTATATGGCGTGGATGATGAAAAAGATCTTAAGATGAACCGTAGGGTTGAATATAATTTTACCAGATAGGGAAATACAAAGAACCTGGTGATCAGCATTGAAATGGGTTATTTGTTTGGATTTACCCTTTTACGCTCATTTCAGATATTTTTTTTCAGGCTTGAGCTTACAATCGGCTTCCAATCAGCATAATCTGCAACAATTTTTTTAATTGATTGATACAAAGAAATTTAACCAATTCCACTTAAATTAATAAATTAAGAAATTTTCAAAAAAACAGCCCTAAAACAGCTAAATTCCTAAAATACAGGCTGAAATAAAGTTCTATTTGTATTTGATATAATACGATTAATTTTTTTATCTTGGCTAAACCTTCGATCTGATCACCTATGAAAACGTATTTGGTTTTAGTGTTTTCACTTATTACATGTTATAGTTATGCACAAGAAGTTATATGGGCCAGCGAAGTAATAGAGTATTCCTCGCAATTTTCCGGCAGGGATTTTTCTGCTGCCCAGGTTACCGGTCCTCCCGATGCCTTTAAATTTGGAGGAAAGGATCCGATGGCCTGGATGGCCAGTTCCCCTGATTCACCCGAATACATGGTGGTTGGATTTGGCAGTCCGATGAAGATTCGTCAGATAGCCATTGTGGAATCCAGCAATCCTGGAGCAATAGAAATGATCTATGTGTATGATGAAAACAAGGATGCGCATCTTGTAGGATCTTTTATCCCCGGCCCAATTGAAGTTAATAACCGCATATTAAATGTATTCCTTCCCACCTATGATTTCAATATCACAGCCGTTAAAGTTGTACTGGACGGCAGCATGGTTCCGGGTGCTAATTCTATAGATGCAATCGGGGTATCAACTTCGGTAGTCCCCATTCGGTTCAGGGAAGGATTCGCATATCGCCTGAATCCAAGATTGTCAAAAAGAAATATTGATCTTAATGCATCAGGCGAAGAATCAGATATTCGTCCGGTCTATTCTGAAGATGAAAGAACGTTGTTTTTCACAAGGGGATTCAGCGAAGGAAATGTGGGAGGTATAAATGATCCCGGTGATGTATGGTTTTCAACTTTTGATAACGGCAGATACTCCGATCCTGTAAGGCTGGGTGAGAAAATCAATAATATTGGATTTAATACTTCGAATTCTATCTACAACGAGGGGAGCAATCCACGTTTGATGGTCGGTAATGTAAGTGGAAGTGCCAATAAGGTAAGAGCGAACCTGTCAGCTGTCACCAAAGAAAACGGATCATGGACATCAGCGGAAGTTCAGAAAATCAAAGGTGCGGGTGAAATCCCTGTTGATGCGGATTATACGATTACAGATAATGGCAATGTATTGATCCTATCAAGTGAATTAAAAGGTACACTGGGTGGAACAGATCTTTATGTGTCCTTAAAAGAGGGGGAAAACAAATGGGGTACGCCGGTAAATATAGGAAGCCTGAATACGCAAGAGGATGAATATGCACCTTTCTTTTCTATGGAAGAGAATGCATTGTATTTTACTTCAAAAGGCTATCCCGGATTGGGAGGCAGCGATATTTTCAGGGTTAAAAGGTTGGATGATTCATGGCAGAACTGGGCAGAACCCGAAAATATTGGTGAAGATATTAATACACCCTACAATGACCATTACTTTTATTTCGATGAAAAAGATTCCTATGCTTATCTGGCCCAGGGAACGCAGGATGGGATGATGCGAATAGTAAGAGTAGACAGGCCTCAGTTTATGGATGCCAACCCGCTTGTGGTTGTGAAAGGTAAGGTTATGGATGAACAATCCGCTACGCCAGTAAATGCCTTATTATCACTTCTTGTTGAACCGTCAAATGAAATATATGGTACAACATTTTCTAATGAAATGTCAGGTAATTACCAGATATTTCTCAGGTCAGGTTACAAATACAAACTTGTTGGGGAAAAGAAAGGCTATGAACCGGTAGAGATGCCATTCGAATTAGAAAATAAGAACAAACCCTATACATTCGATCTTAATATTTTCCTGTCCAGGGATCTGGCGGAATCCGAACCGGAACTAGTGGCGGATGTAATGGCGATAGGCGAAGGAATTGAATCTTATGAAACAGAAGAAATTGATGTGGAAGCGGAGCCTCAGGAAGATCTGGGCGAAATAGATCAAGTTATTGAAGCAACAGCAGTGGCTGAAGAGGAATATGAAGAAATACCCGAGGAGGATTTTGAAGAGGTTACAGCTGAGGAATTTCAAAGCAATGTTCAGGAGTATTCAGATCCTGCTCCGGAAACAAGGTCTTATTCTTCCGGAGGATCGAGCTTGGAAAACCTGGTAATATTCAATTTCAATTCTGATGTTGTTCTGCCCCCATCTTATCCGATCCTGGATGCCATCGCTGCTTTCCTGCTTAAACATCAGGATATAAACCTGGAGATTGGTGGATTTACGGATTATATAGGTGATTATTATTATAATATAGATTTATCAAAAAGAAGAGCATTATCAGTACGACAGTACATGATTGACCAGGGTGTTGAGAGGTCCCGGATAAAAGTTCTCGGATTTGGGGAAAAGATGCCGATCATAGCCAATATGGATAGTGAAGAAATCCGCATGAACAGAAGAGCAGAATTTAATTTCACCCGGTTCTAAACATCGAATAATTATTGCCTTCCTGATCTACATATATCAATTGTCAATTTTTTTATCATGACAAATTGAATCAGCTGCTCAGAGACATAGTCTTTTACTATGACATTTTGACCTGTAAAACTGACATTTTTAAATCAAAATTTAATTGGCATTATTTATGAAGAGTTGTTCATGTGTAATAAATTTGTACAAAAAAATATCATAAATGTCGGTTGAAACATTAAACTCACATGCAGAATTAATAGATAAGATCAAAAGGGAAAAGAGATCATATCTGTTGTTATACAAGGAAGGCTCTGAACAAAGCGAATGTGCCAAAAAGAATATTGAAGCAGTTGCTGATAAAAATTCAGAAGCTCATATATTTGTAGCTAATGTTAAGAATGTTCGTGATATTCACGAAAATTATAATATCACTACCGTTCCTGCACTTATTGAATTTGAAGTTGGCGAATTTAAGAATACCTTTAAAGGATGCCATAAAGAGGATTTTTATCAGACGCTGCTGGATCATATAATTTATGAGGCCAAGGCGGCTGAACGCCCTCAGAAAAATGTTACGGTATATACGACCCCGACTTGCCCCTGGTGTACAACGGTTAAGAACTATTTAAGAAAAAATGGGGTCAGGTATTCAGAGGTGGATGTAGCCAGTGACCAGGGAGCAGCACAGAGTATGGTTAGCAAAAGTGGCCAGCAAGGTGTGCCTCAAACAGAGATTGACGGGCAGATGGTGATAGGTTTTGATCAAAAGAAATTAAATCAATTATTGGAAATAAAAGCGAATTAATATGAGAGAATTACAACCTGTAAATCAAAATGTGATACTGGATGTATCAGAAGAGGTAAGTGAGCAGAAAACAGCTGGCGGGATAATTATACCTGACACAGCTGCTGTGGAAAAACCCAAATTTGCCAAGGTTGTTGCCTTAAGCAATATAGAAGGTCCGGAAATCGCTGTTGGCGATGTTGTGTTCTATAAAGAATATTCAGGAACCGAAATTGAACTGGATGATGGTAAATTCCTGGTGGTGCCTTATGCTGATGTACTGGCAAAACTTGTCGAAACTGAAGAGATATAATGCAATGACCCCGGCGATCCGGGGTTTTTTATTTTAATATGATTCCATTCTATTTTTAATTCAGGAATCCGCAAATACATTATTATCCTCAGCATTTTTTTAAAGAAGCTGGAATTTCATGACTATTAGCCAGGCATTTTTCTATCTTTATCTTTTACAAAGATCCTGATATGAAGGTAGATACCATGAGATTTATTGATAAGTGGGCCGGGATTCCACTTGTTTTTATATTGAGTGTTTTGCTCTGGATCCTGGAACTATTCACCTTCCGCAGAAAAAATAATCCCGACCTTTCTAACACCTTGTTCATTGAGTTATCTGAAATGGGAAGTGCTGTGCTGGCCGATCCTGCCATGAGATCATTACGGCACATGGGAGGAGGGCAATTGTTCTTTGCAATTTTTGAATCTAACTACCGGAGCCTGCAGATTCTGAATACAGTGAAAGAGGACCATATATTTAAGATGCGGTCCGATAATCTATTTAATTTGGGTATTGATGTATTTCGGTTTTTTATTTGGTGCCGCTCAAAGAAGATATCAGCAGTAATTGACATGGAGCTTTTTTCAAGATTTACAGCCATCTTATCCGGGATTAGCGGTGCCGGTTCGCGAATTGGTTTTTCACAATTTCACGATGAGGGAATGTACAGGGGTTTTATTATAAATTACCCGGTAAGGTACAATCCTCATGTTCATATCGCCATCAATTTTATATCCCTTGTACAAAGGGCGCTCAATCAGTACAGTAATCCATATCCGACCATTCAGGTAGATCCCGATCAGTTGAAGATTGCCCAGGCTGTTCCCGGGCACTTTGATATAAATCGGGTTAAAGAAAAGCTAAGTGATTTAGATAAAGACTGGAATAAAAAAAGAATTGTATTGATCAATCCCAATGCTTCGGATCTCTTGCCACAACGAAGATGGCTGCCAGAGTACTTTGTATCCGTTGGCAGGGAAATCCTGAAAAATTTCGAAGATGTTTTGATAATAGCCACCGGAGCTCCATCAGAAAAAGAGTATGTTCAGAAAGTAGTTGATGAGATCGATAATGAAAGATGTGTAAATTCAGCCGGTATATTTGATTTCCTGGAACTGATCCCCTTGTATCTTCTTTCGGAATTAATGCTGACAAATGATTCCGGCCCGGCCCATTTTTCCTCCGTAACCCCTTTAAAGGTTTTTGTTATTATGGGCCCCGAAACCCCTGTCTTATATGGCCCGCTTGGAAATGCGGAGGTATTTTATTTGGGTTTGCCTTGTTCGCCATGCGTTAGTGCGGCCAACCATAGAAAAACGACCTGTATCACCAGACCTTGCATTAGTGGTATTAGCCCTGAAAGTGTTTATGAGAAACTTGGTCTTTTTCTTAGTTCAGCTCATTGAATAGAAACAAGATATGTTTTTGTCAAAGTACTTTCCCTCGTAGCTGAATTTATGAATTTTATATTTAGGCCAGTTACATGAAAATCTTTAAACTCCTTGATTGTCTTAAGGGTGTACCCGTATTGGTCAAGTTTTTTCAATCCGTCCGCATCAGTAAAAACCAGGAGGTCGTGTAATTTGATCCGTGATAATTCTTCCTCAGTGACTGAAGGAATTATTCTCTTCAAGTAAAACTGAGTACTCCACTGCAACTTCTCGAAAATAACAAGTTTATCTGTTGGAAGTTGTTCATCTATCATGTAAAAGGCCAGTTCACTTTCAGATTGATATTTTAAAAGGTCCGGATAAAATTGCCGGTTCAAATAATAATTTACCGACAAAATAATAATAGCCGGAGGGATTATCACTCTTTTAATAAATGTGCGGTTATGAACTATAAAATATAGGGATGCGGTGATTCCCGTAAGTAAAACTACGACCACATCCATACGCGGGATATTGTTAAAATAGAACAGATGAAGCAATACCACCAAAACAATGAATATTATGCTTATTCCGTTCATCAAAATATAATGGATCCTTAAAAATCTATAATCCCGGGACCTGTCCAGCAATACAAAAGCCGTTAATATAGCTAAATAGGGGAATAACTGGTTCAGATAATGTGGAAGCTGAAAACTGGAGAGTGAAAAAATTATAAAAGTGAAAACAAATCCAAAAACCGTATAAGACTCAAAAGTATTCTTTCTGTTTATGATATATTTGACCTTCCGGAATATACCCGCATATGCCAGCAGGGCCCATGGTGCAAATGCCCAAAGCATGGTGTGAATAAAGAAAAACGGATCACCATGGCCCTTTATTGGGCCCGTATTGGTGAACCGGCCCCATTGGCTGTCCCAAAAGAAGAACTTAATACCTGATACCCCCTTTGACCCAAACATTTCCTTTTCAGGATGCGCATCAAACTGAAAATAATAGGCAAAGAGTGTCGGTGATATCATCAATAAAGTTAAGCCAATTACCAGAAGCCACTGCCAGCTGAGTATCTCTTTCCATTTCTTTTTTTGGATCAATGCCAGCCCTATACCGGAAGCAACTGGAAGAATGCTGAATAACCCCTTGGTCATCAATAAAACAGCCAGTCCAAATGATCCCAGTATTAAGTGCATCATTTTCTTGCCTTCAAGGTAAACAGCAAAATAATACAGGGAGAAAATGGTAAAACAAGTCAAGTAAGGCTCAGCACGAACGTCATTGTTTGAAATGATGATGTGTTCGGCGGTCATAAGGAAAATCGCCGCTATTATTCCATGTTTTGCTGAATAAAACCGTTTCCCAAACAAGTAAACATAATATGCTGCGAGTAGTGAAAAAAGTATCGCCGGTAATTTATACCCTAAATTATTGATCCCAAATACCTTGATAAAGATGGCGGTTACCCAGAACTGAAAATGAGGTTTGTCCAACCAGTCTGAACCTTTTAATTTTATCTCAGAGAAATCATTATTTTTTGCCATCTCCATTGAAATATCCGCATACACTGCTGCATCAGGCTCCATCAGCGTTATAAATATACCAACCGCATATACAACCAAAGAGAACAAGATAATAATTGTAATCCAACTCTGGGAATCGATCTTATTTGCTCTTAAATTCATCTATTTCTTGATCATAATATCCTCCAATTCCTCAAGTGGTATGCCTTTTGTTTCCGGCATAATCTTCCAGACGAATAACAATTGAAATACCATCATAACTGAGAAAAACAGGAAAGTCGGGCCAAATCCGATTTTTTCAGCAGAAGGGATAAGAAATGTAATGAATGCAGCCATGAACCAGTGGGTAAAACTTCCAAGAGATTGCCCTTTTGCACGCACTTCGTTGGGGAATACTTCTGAAATAAATACCCAGATCACAGCTCCCTGGGAAAATCCGAAAAAGGCTATATAAATAAAAAGGCTTATGGCAACAAGTTCGCCGCCAATGGAAAAATAAAAGGACAATGAAGTCATGGCCAGCGTAATGATAAGACCAAAAGAACCAAGTATCATCAGGAACCTTCTTCCAAACCGGTCGATAAAACTGATGGCAAGAATTGTAAAAATGAAATTGATCAGACCAATCCCGGCCGTTGAAAGCAATGCAGAACTGGTTTCTAAACCTGCATTCTGAAAGATCCTTGGCGTATAATAGATAACTGCATTAATGCCTGAGACCTGGTTAAAGATAGCAAACATGACCGCCAGCATAATGGGGAACTTATATTGCCGGGAAAAGAATTTTTCCTTTTTCGATAGCTTCAAATGTTGTTGGTGTGTGGAAATAATTAACTGGAGTTCCTCTTCAACATCCTCATGCCCGATCTTTGATAATACCAATCTGGCATTGTCTACAAGTCCCTTTTTGAAGATTAACCATCTGGGACTTTCAGGAATGAACAGTACCAGGGAAAGAAATGCAAAAGCCGGGATTGCTTCAACTCCAAGCATCCATCTCCAGGCATTCTCTCCGCTGCCCCCAAGTAAATAATTCGAAAAATAGGCTATAAGAATTCCCAGGACTACATTGAATTGAAATAAAGCGACCAGCCTGCCCCGCATTCTGGCAGGGGATATCTCGGATATATACATAGGACCTGCAACTGACGAGGCTCCAACACCCACCCCCCCGATAAAACGGAAAAATAAAAAAGTATACCAGCCTGTAGCAAGGGCGGATCCAACCGCAGAAACAAAATAAAGCAAACCTATCCAGAATAAGGTTTTCTTTCTTCCCAGCCTGTCAGAGGGGAAGCCTCCAAACAGCGCACCGATTATCGTTCCAAAAAGAGCGATGGAAACGGTAAGCCCGTGTTGTAACTCATCAAGTTTCCATAGCATTTGTATAGATTGCTCAGCTCCTGAAATAACAGCTGTGTCAAAGCCAAAAAGGAACCCTCCCAGGGCTGCGACAAAAGTTACAAAATAGAGATATTTTTTCATTAGTGATTGTTCTGCGATTACGTTAAATGATAACCAAATATAAGTTAAAAGTAAATTTTTATTTTATTGTATGAAATGGAATTTAGACTAACAGTATATTTGATTAACTTTATTAAGGAATTCCACACCTTTAAAGCAACTTGTCAGAATTAGTTGTTTTGCCGGTTTGATTCCTGTACAATGTTCAAATCAAAAGAATTTAAAATATTACAAAGGGGGGTTTATCTTACCCTGTCATTTGTATTGATCCTCTGGGTTATAAAATCAGTGGAATGGGCCAGTCATCTTGACCTGGGTTTATACGGGATATTACCGCGAACCGTAAAAGGAAGCCTCGGGATAGTTACCGGCCCCTTGATCCATGGGGATGCCATTCATTTAATGTCAAATACCATTCCATTGATCATTCTCGGGGTGGGATTGTTTTATTTTTATCATAAAATAGCCATTGAAGTATTTTTATGGATATACCTGGCCTCGGGTTTCTGGGTATGGATCATAGGTCGTGAAGCTTACCATATAGGTTCCAGCGGCCTGGTTTATGGTTTGGTTATGTTCATATTCTGGGGAGGCATCCTGAGGAGGAATCCAAGATCACTTGCCATATCCATGATCATATTCTTCCTGTATGGTGGAATGATATATGGCCTTTTCCCGTTTGATGAATCTATTTCGTGGGAATCCCATATTATGGGATCGGTTGCAGGTATTTTTCTGGCATTCTACTTTAAAAGTACACGTATCTACCTCGGAGAGACAGAAGTAAATGCTGAGTTGCAGCATGAAAGACATGAAATGCCACAGCCTACGCAAAACATATCCCATACCGCAGGAAAAAATAAATCAATCAGATATTTCTATCAGGATAAGTAATGGATCCCATCCTGTTATTTATTGATCCTTCTTAGCGCAGTATATATATATCTTTTTTATATTTGCGACCAGTTAAACCAAAAACAGCAAAAAGTGAAATATTTCTCGATTATCCTGAACTTTGTACTGGCAATAGCCATAATTGTGTTGTATGTATTATATTTCTCCATGCCGAAAGGAAAAGAAATTTCCGGAACTGAAAAAACTGATACATTGGCCATGCCGGTCGATATTGGGATCGCTTATGTGCTGGAAGATACCCTTCTGAGTAAATATGAATATTTCCAGGAACTCGCCGCTGATCTTGAGGAGAAAAGAAAGGCTATGGAAAATGATTATACAATGAAAGCACAGGGATTACAAAAGGAATTCGAAGGTTTTCAAAGAACAGCCGGAAATATGACCATGAATCAAGCCAGGGCGGTGGAAGAAGACCTTATGCAAAAAAGACAGAACCTGATGATGCTTCAGGAGAAAATGGGCCAGGATCTTTTAAGGGCTGAAGCCGAAGTAAACACACAATTGTATGATAAAGTATCCGGCTATCTGGAGGAATATGCAAACGAAAATGGATTTGCTTTAATCTTAAATGTAAAACGGGGAAATGCCATTCTTTATGGTGACAAAAGTATGGATATCACTGATATCATCGTAAAAGGCCTGAATGAGGAATATAATGCAGGAGATGCAATACCTCAGGTTCCTGCAATTGAATCTGACACAACTTCCTCAAACTAGGGAATAATTCAAATAATATAAAAGCGCTTTATTTCCGATTAATCGGTGAAATAGAGCTCTTTGTCTCTGAACAGGTTAAAGCCAATCGAGAAAAAGAATACATTGACATCAAGATTTTCATATGGTTGATAAGGATCTCCTGTAGTTCCATCGATCTCAACAAAATCCTGATTAAAAAATCCTGTTAGATAGTATTTGAATTTTATATTTACCCCTCTGGGTAATTGTATGCCAATAAGGACTGTATGGTATAACGTAGGTGTCCTGTCGGTAAACCATTCGGTATACTTTGATTTTACATCATTTTCAAAGGTTTTTTCTTTGTAATTAAATGGAAATTCTATTTCATAACCGGCATAGACAAAAGTTTTTTCAAAGTTTCCAACTTTCAGCCCAATTGGGACGCCTACATTATATGTTCTGTATTTCTTCCTGATGGCATCGCTCTGATCATAAATAAATCCAACATTTCTTACACCTATGCCTGAGAACAGTCCAAAACGTTTTGTAGCATCATAGTTAAAGAAAGTCTGTACGTTTATTACGGGCGCCCATCTGATAATGGAGGATTTACTAATGCCATCCTGCTGAATATCCGCAAAGGAGAACAACGTCTCAAACCCTGTTGACCAATAGCTCTTGTCCTGGGCCTGCAATGATCCGGAATTAACCAATACAACAAGACTGATAAGAATAATAAACCTGTAATGGTGTTTCATATATAGTACTTTTAA